>JAISOY010000020.1 GCA_031275285.1 Bacteroidales bacterium
TCCGAAATCAACAGGTCATCCAGTCCTTTAGGCTGATTGCGTAACTCTGAACTGCGGATAGTAGCAAAATAGATGTTGCGCTTCAAGTCTGAAAGTAGTTCCCTGCATTTGCACACCATGTCAAAAAATATTTTAGGTCTGCGAATCAGGTCGCGTTTTGCTTCAAAGTCTTTCAGGGATATTTGCCTGCAATCGCCGTCAAAAAGCAGGATAATATTTTTCACATCGCACTTTTTAATCAGTTTGATAACATCATCGTACATTGTTTGCGTTTCCTTGTCTTTTACATGCGTGATACTCGACAATCCGACCACATCCAATCCGCACAATGCGCCTTTTGCTGCTTTCAGGTAACCTTCGGTAAGCACTAATGTATGAATCGGTTCTCCTCTGGCATATTTATCACATACTGATATAGGGAAATAAGGATACGTGCCTGCACCTTTGGGAAGTAGATACTTCCGGGTTTGTTCCTTTCCTTCCTTGTCGATATACGTTTCGGGAAATTTAAGCCGAACAATTTGAAAAGGTTTGTAACGGTTGTAATATTCCTTTTCTTTGGGATCAGGCTTATAGGTAATAATCCGTTTATCAATATCATATACAATAATCTTGATATTTCCGTTTTCATCTTCCCCGAACAGTTGCGTATCGTGCCATGCGGTTAAATCGTGTATGGAAGGCCACAACAGGGGAACGGTATTTTGTTCTTCCGTAATGCCTAATTCTCCATAGATACGTTGTTCAAAATAACTCTGCGTACTCATCTTTTGCGCCCTCCTTCTTTACATCCTGCCAGTTCAATGGCAAGTTCGGCGTCAACGATTATTTTACGGCCAATCTGTTTGATGGCTGCATTGATTTTTCCGCTTTTCTTGATACGGTTGGCGGTAGGCAATGAACAATTGAATAATCGGGCAATGCCGCCAATACCGTATACATAGCGTTTTTCTTTATTCGGAGTCTCGGAAGCTGGATGGTTATTGTTCTGTGTTTCGAGAATGTTTTTAAGCTGTCCTACTGTGAGCATAGCTATTGGTGTGCTATCTGTAACTGAATAGTTCATAATATTTTTTTTACTTCAATTAACACCATGTACAATATCCGGCCGGTATATTGACATGATTTGATAGCAAAAGTATGGTCAGTGATATTGGCAGTGTTCGCATTTTGTGCAAACTTGCGCTTAATTGTGCAAACTTGTGCTTAATTGCGTTTATTTACGCTTAAAAGTGCCTAAATTCATGTAATCAATTAAAATGAAGCATTTTGTGTATTTAGTAGTAGCAAATATTATAACTATAATGAATAATTATCCAATTACTTGTTCAATCCATATATTTGATGTTGTAAATAAACAAAAAGAGAGAGACATTTAGTCCCTCTTTTAGTCCTTGTTTTGTGTATTTTGCTGACAATCAGCGTTTGTTGTAGTCCGTAGGGGATTCGAACCCCTATGGCAAGAATGAAAATCTTGAATCCTAACCCTTAGATGAACGGACCATTTTTTATGTCAAACGCCATTTTTCAATGGCGGTGCAAAGGTAACGACAAAATTTATATATGCAATACTTTCAATAAATATTTTTGATATTGTCCGTTATCTTTTTAATAAATTACAGATTATCAGCAATTTTTTTTGCGGTTTTCTGGAATTCTTCGGCAGTAAATTTCAGCTTTGGCCGGCTGAAATCGATGTCATGAACCCCCTGGATAGGGATCAGGTGTATATGGGCGTGTGGAACCTCCAATCCCACAACGGCCATCCCTATACGTTTACATGGAACCGATTTTTCAATGGCTTTAGCCACCTTTCTGGAAAAAAGCATGAGGCTGCTTAAACGGTCATCGCTCAGATCGAAGATATAATCCGTTTCCTCTTTAGGCACTACCAGTACATGACCTTCGGCAACCGGATTGATATCCAGGAATGCAAAGTTCTTGTCGTCTTCCGCTATTTTATAGGATGGAATCTCTCCGGCGATGATCTTTGAAAAAATACTGGCCATATCGATTGATTATCTGGATATTTCAAGTATTTCAAATTCCATCTTACCGGCAGGAACCTGTATTTCGGCGACCTCGCCGATTTTCTTACCCATCAGCCCTTTACCGATAGGGGTGGTGATGGCGATTTTGCCTTCCTTAAGATTAGCTTCCGATTCGGAAACCAGTAAATATTCAACGATCATATTGTTTTTCAGGTTCTTCAACTTTACTTTATTCAGGATTTGAACACTGGAAGTGTCAACTCTGGATTCATCCAATATACGGCTGTTACGGATATTTTCTTCTAATTTGTGGATCCGTGCTTCGAGTAATCCCTGGGCATCCTTAGCAGCATCATACTCTGCATTTTCCGACAGGTCTCCTTTGTCACGGGCTTCCGCAATCTGCCTTGATATGGCAGGACGTTCGATGTTGACTAATCGCTCAAGCTCCCTCTTCATCTTTTCGAGCCCTTCTTCCGTTACGTAAGAAACTTTAGCCATGATTTTTAATTTTTTAAATATGAGACAAAAAAAAAGAACTCCGGTGTCCCGGAATTCTTTTCCTAAGACATCAGATAATTATATTATACTTGTGAAAAAATTTTACTCGTCATTATACAAAAAAATAATTACTATTCCGCCTACTGTTTTAATGTGCTTTCTACTACTGTGAGTAAGATATCTTTTCAAATATCACACACACAAACAGATGATGAAATAGCAATTCCTTTTGCAAAGTAAAGGGATTGTTTTGAATAAAACAAATATTTTTTCAAAATTAACATTAAAACTACCCACGTAGAATTATCCTTATCAGGGTCGGTCATTTTTCATATATTTGGGTGTTTTTTCTAAAATAGGAAATGAAAAGTAACCCATATACATCCGGCTATTCTGAACTTTTAATGCGTGAGTTGTCCCGCACCAACATGGATTATGTGGCGCATTGCGTGGGTAATGATAAAGATTCTTTTGCCGGATTGATGGATATTGTACTGTATGGCAAACCACCTGTTGTACAACGGGCAGCATGGGCCATGACGGCCTGCCTTGAAAAATATCCCTATCTGATCGACCCTTATGTCGGTTTGTTAATAGAAAGACTCCCTATACTCAAACCTGACGGAGTAAAGCGACAAGTGGTCAAAGCATTGTCCGGCTTGGATATTCCGGAGGTTGCACAGGGAACTTTGGCGGATATTTGTTTCGAGTGGCTGCAATCGGCTGAAATACAGGTTGCTGTTAAGGTACATTGTATGCAGATACTGGCGAATTTGGTGACACAATATCCTGATCTTGCCACTGAATTGCAGGTAGCCATTCGTGAGCAGATTCCGAGAAATTCGGTGGCTTTTGCTTCAAGGGCTAAAAAAATATTGAGCCTGTTGGAGAAAAAAGATTCATCAAGTGTTTAACAATGAGTTTATTTTGGATTGTTAAATTTTATTTCAGTATCTCCCTATCGCATTTTTGATATTATTATGTTATATTTGTTTGAATAAAATTAAAACGGTTGCAGAATGAAAAAATCTCCTAAACTTTTTGTACTTGATACAAACGTCGTGTTGCATGATTACATGTGTATATATAATTTTCAGGATAATGACCTGGTCATTCCTATCGTGCTTCTGGAAGAGCTCGATAAAATGAAAAAAGGGAACGATCAGATCAATTATAATGCACGTGAATTTTCCCGTGAGTTGGATAAAATTGCCGGTGACGATATGTTTAACGGAGGTATACAATTAGGTAAGAAAATGGGCAAACTGACGATAGAGACCGGAAAGCCCTTTTCCCAGGAGCTGAAGAGGTCTTTTCCGGAAGAGACTCCCGACCACAGGATACTGGCCATTACTGAATACCTGAAAGAACATAATCCGGAAAGGCAGGTGATTCTGGTAACCAAAGATATCAATCTTCGTATGAAAGCCAAGTCGGTGGGTTTGCTGGCTCAGGATTACAAGAGCGATAAAGTAAAGAATCTGGAAGAATTGTATAAAACAGTTGAAACACACACATCATCTTCCGAACTGATCGCGAAATTATACGAAGACAATCATGGAGTACCCGCTAAGGAATTTAAAATAAAGCCGGCCAATCAAGGTAATGCTTATTATATCCTGAATGACGGTCAATCGACGGTTCTGGCTTTTTATGACAGTGCAAACGACCGTTTTGTCAGGGTCGATAAACATCGTTGCTTCGGGATCGAACCCCGTAATGCCGAACAAACGTTTTGTCTGGATGCGCTGTTACGTCCTGAATTACAGTTGATCGCCATTACCGGAAAAGCCGGAACAGGTAAGACATTACTGGCACTGGCGGCAGCTCTGGCCCAGAATGAACGGTACGCGCAGATATATCTGGCCCGGCCTATCGTTCCATTGGCCAACCGTGACCTGGGATTTCTTCCGGGCTCAGCCAAAGACAAGATAGAACCATATATGCAGCCATTGTTTGATAACCTGGGAGTAATCAAGCAACGCCTGAAACAAAACGGTGATGAGTTCCGGAAAATTGAAGAAATGCAGAAGAATGAGACTTTGGTATTGTCTGCATTGGCGTATATCCGGGGGCGCAGCCTGTCCGAAACCTTCTTTATTGTGGATGAAGCACAAAACCTGACCCCGCATGAAGTGAAAACCATCGTTACACGTGCTGGTGAAGGGACTAAGATCGTACTTACCGGGGATATTGAGCAGATCGACTCTCCTTACCTCGATTCCCAATCCAATGGCTTATCCTATCTGGCGGATAAAATGAAGGGGCAGCCTATTTTTACCCATATCAATCTTGTCAAAGGCGAAAGGAGTAAATTGGCGGAATTGGCAAGTAACCTTTTGTAGTGTTCTCTAAAAAATTGATCCATGGAAATTTCTGTCAGGGATATTTGCTCATACATTGAAGAGTTCGCTCCGCTGTCTTATCAGGAGCCATGGGACAATTGCGGACTGATTCTCGGTTCACCGGAACAGCCGGTCCAACAGGTATTGCTGACCATCGACGTGACCGAAGCCGTTGTTGCCGAGGCTGTCGAACTTCAGACACAGATGATTATCAGCCATCATCCGGTGATCCTTTCAGGAATCAAACGGTTAACCGGAAAAAATGACACTGAACGGGCTGTCATTTTGGCAATTAAACATAATATCGCTGTTTATGCGGCACATACCAATATGGACATCGTTTCCGGTGGTGTAAGTCATAAAATGGCACAAAAATTGAATTTATATAATGTAGAGGTACTTTCGCCGCGGGGTGTGGATTTAAGTAAGCTGGTAACATTTATTCCCAAAGATTATTATCCGAAAGTGAGTGGCGCTGTTTTCGAAGCAGGAGCCGGTCATATAGGTAATTATGATTCATGTGGGTATAGTGTTGCCGGAGAAGGAACCTTTCGGGCTTTGGGTGATCAGGTTAACCCCTTCGTGGGTAAACCGGGGGAATTCCATACAGAACCTGAGATCAGGTTTGAAACGGTATTCCCATCATACCTGAAGCATCAGATCATTGACGCTTTGCTTCGTGCTCATCCATACGAAGAAGTAGCCTATGATATTTATGGGTTACAAAATGAAAACCATCAGGCAGGGCTTGGAGTAGTCGGGATCTTATCCTCTCCGCTCAGTGAGCAACATTTTCTGGACTTACTGAAAGAAACATTCCTGGTGCCCGTTATCCGTCATACCCATCTTCGTGGAAGAGAGATACTCAGGGTAGCGTTATGTGGTGGAAGTGGGAGTTCTTTGCTGGGAGATGCCATCCGTAGTCATGCTGATGTTTTTGTGACGGCCGATTTTAAGTATCATCAGTTTGCAGAAGGCGAACACGATATCTTGATTGCCGATATGGGGCATTTTGAAAGCGAACAATATACAAAAGAAATTTTTCATGAAATACTTAAGAAAAAAATCCCTAATTTTGTGGTTCATTTTTCAAAAGTAAAAACCAATCCGATAAATTATATATAATAATAAATATGGTTGCAGAAAAAAGTAAAGTTTCCGAAGCACAGGATATGCCTATCGAGGATAAATTAAAAGCGTTGTATGATTTACAACAGGTACATTCCGAAATAGATAAGATCAATATCCTGCGTGGAGAGTTGCCGTTGGAAGTACAGGATTTGGAGGACGAGATTGCCGGTCTGCATACCCGCATAAAGAACCTTCAGGATGAAATGCAACAACTGGACACCGCTATTGCCAACAAAAAGAATGAAATCGTAACGGCGCAGGGGCTGATAAAGAAATATCAGGACCAGCAGAATAATGTCCGTAACAACAGGGAGTTTGAATCTTTGGCTAAAGAAATTGAATTCCAGACATTGGAAATAGAATTGTGTGAAAAGCGTATCCGTGAGTTTACAGCACAGAATGCAGAGAAACAGGAAGTCATAGATGCAGCAAAAACACAGTTGGATGAACAGGAAGTCGAATTGAAGAACAAACAGTCTGAACTATCTGAGATCACCTCAGATACTGAAAAGGAAGAAAAGTTGTTACAGAAAAAGGCAGCAGACCTGGAAGCCATGGTTGAGCCCCGTTTGATTACAGCTTACAAGCGTATCCGTGAAAATGCACGTAACGGATTAGCTGTGGTAACGGTACAACGTGATGCATGTGGCGGCTGTTTCGCTAATATTCCACCTCAACGCCAGTTGGACATTCGTTCCCGGAAAAAAGTAATCGTTTGCGAATATTGCGGACGTATTTTAATTGACAACCCCGAAAACGAAGATTGATCATTCGATTTTTCGTTTTCTGAACTTATCATCAATCATAACGGCCGTATTGTTCAATACGGCCGTTATGATTTGTAGAAGAATTATTCATTTAACTATGTTTATATATGAACCAATTATCCCGTAGGACTGCTATAAAGAAGGCATCAGCAGGCATTGCCGCTGTAACACTAGGCTTTTCAACACAAAATGCATGGGCGGATCAGATTTCGGATACTCCCTTGAAAGGTTATATCAAGCATTCTGTAAGTTACTGGTGTTATGGAAAATACCCATTAGAGGAATTTTCTAAGATATGTAAAGAAATAGGTATCCAATCCATTGAACTTCTTGGACCGAAAGAGTGGCCGGTGGTTCAGAAATATGGATTGACCTGTGCCTGTGCCAATGGTGCCGGATTAGGCATCGATAAGGGTTGGAATGATCCTTCACTACATGATAAGCTGGTAGCCAGTTATGAAGAAGTAATACCCCTGGTAGCCAGGGCCGGACTTACAAACCTGATCTGCTTTTCAGGACAGCGTCGGGGATTGACTGATGAGCAGGGTTGGGAAAACTGTGCCAAAGGATTGAAACGGATCATGAAAATAGCGGAACAACACAAAGTGGTGTTGATCATGGAGTTATTAAACAGCTATGGTCATAAGGATTATCAATGCGATCATACCGCCTGGGGCGTAGAACTATGTAAACGGATCGGAAGCGAAAATTTCAAATTGCTGTATGATATTTACCATATGCAGATCATGGAAGGAAATATTATTTCTAATATGACCCAGAATATCAATTATATCGGCCATATACATACAGGTGGGAATCCGGGTAGAAATGAGATTGACGAAACCCAGGAGTTGTATTATCCTGCCATCATGAGGGCCCTGGTGAAAACCGGATATAAAGGTTTTGTCGGACAGGAGTTTGTTCCTAAGGCTGTTGATTCGATCGCATCGTTAAAAAGATGCATTGAGATATGTGATGTATTTCCCGGATAATAGCAAACATATTACAATTTTATTTCGTAATAAACATTCATAAAATTATTGTTTCTGTTCGTGATTCTGCGAGTGAATCTTATGCTTTATTCGTAGAATTACGAACAATTTTTTATAATAAAAGAGGATTGAATCTTTCTTTATCAGGTTCTCCTTTTCACCGGATGAATATTTTTACTTACTTTGTATTTCACATTTTTCGAAGCATTTCATGAGTATACAGGAACAATTCAACCGTATATCAAAAAAATATGACAGTCAGAGGAAGGAACTTATCCCCTGTTTTGACGATTTTTATGGTATAGCTGTTGATAATCTGGAGGTTGATACATCCATACCGAAAATTCTTGATTTAGGGGCAGGAACAGGGTTAATGTCTCAGAAAGTACTGGAAAAATATCCTGATGCACGACTTACGCTGGTGGATATATCAGACGCCATGCTGGATGTTGCCCGGCAAAGGTTTGAACATATACCTGGTGTTTCTTTCCGGCATGAAGACCTGACTCATTTATCCCTGTCGGAAGAATATGATGCGGTTGTTTCTTCACTGGCTATCCATCATCTGCCGGATAATGACAAAAAAGACCTTTATGGGAAAATTTACAAAGGATTAAAACCGGAAGGTATTTTCGTCAATGCGGAGCAGGTGCTGGCGGATAATGCTTTCCTGCAGGACAGGTATGAGTCACGTTGGCAACAAGTTGTAGAACGATCTTCATTATCCCGGGAAGAGATCCGGGCCGCATACGAACGGGTAAAACTGGATAAAAGGACTCCGCTGGATATCCAGATGGACTGGTTGAAAAAATCCGGATTCCGTTATGTGGATTGTTTATATAAATATTATGATTTTGCCGTAATTTGGGCCAAGAAATAACACAAAAATCCATTAAATATGACACAGATAACCACCATTCTTTTTGATTTCGATGGAGTGATTTCGGATACGGAACCCCAATACGATATTTATTATTCTGCCCTTAATGAAAAATACCATTTAAATGTTCCTGATTTATCCTCTCATGCACGTGGTGTAACCATGAAGGATTTGCTCGATAAGTTTTTCCTTGATTTATCCGGAGAGGAGAAGAAAAAGGTCATCGAGGAATTCGAACAGTTTGAGTTGACGATGGATTATCCCCTTGTCCCCGGGGTGAAAGAATGGATACAATATCTGAAAGATAACCGTTATAAAATAGGCCTGGTAACCAGTTCCGATGAACCGAAGATGAAAGTGGTACTCAAAAAGCTTGTCTTGGAAAAAGATTTTGAAACGGTGATTACAGCTCAACAAGTAACAAAAGGAAAACCTGATCCGATGTGTTATTTACTTGCGGCAAAAAATCTTCATTCATCCCCATCCGAATGTATGGTATTTGAAGATTCCCTGGCTGGGATTGCAGCGGGAAAAAATGCAGAAATGAAAGTCGTAGGTGTTTCGACGACTTATTCTCCGGAAGAATTGAAACAATATGTACCTGATATTATTCCCGATTTTTCAGATTTGAATCGATTGAAGTCGTTATTGTAGAAAACCGGTCAGGATAAGGTGTCCTGATTTTTTGAAAAATCCAGGGTCATGCAAAAAACAGGTATGCCAGGGCAATTGCAGCAATAACACCTGCCAGGTCAGCCAATAAGCCGGCTGAAACGGCATACCGGGTTTTACGGATACCGACCGAGCCAAAATATAGGGCAATGATATAAAAAGTGGTATCAGCCGCTCCCTGGAAGAGACAGGAAAGACGTCCGACAAATGAATCGGCACCATAATGTTGCATGGATTCTACCATCATGGCCTTGGCGCCGCTTCCACTTAACGGTTTCATGAATGCTGTGGGCAAAGCAGGGACAAAATCGGTATTCATGCCTAGGGAAGAAAAAATATATCCCAATCCGTTGATGATATAATCCATAGCGCCTGATGCCCGGAATACGGCAATTCCGACCAGCATCCCTACCAGATAGGGGATAATTTTTATGGTTACCTCAAATCCCCCTTTTGCCCCTTCGATAAAAGCTTCATATACGTTGATTTTTTTGTACAATGCTCCGGCAATAAAAACTCCGATGATCAATATCAACAGCAAATTACTACCTACTTTGGATACTGTTTCGATCTGGTCTTTTTCCAGATTACTGATCCCCCATGTTATGCCGGCTATAGCAGCGACGATACCTCCCAGCCAGGCAAGTATGACCGGATCGAGTAAATTGATCCGTTGCCACATGGCTACTACCAGCATCCCTACTAAAGTCGAGATGGCAGTCGCCAGAAGGACAGGAATAAATATATCGGTAGGATTAGCCGCACCGAGTATGGCACGTTGAGCAATGATACTGACGGGTATGATGGTCAATCCGGAAGTGTTGATCACCAGAAACATAATTTGGGCATTGGAAGCGGTATCTTTCTTCAAATTCAGATCCTGGAGTCCCTGCATCGCTTTTAATCCTAATGGAGTTGCAGCGTTATCCAGCCCAAGCATGTTGGCCGAAAAATTCATCAACATTTGTCCGAAGACCGGGCTTTTTTTAGGTATTTCCGGGAACAGGCGGGTAAAAAAGGGACCCACTATCCGGGATAAAAAATTAACAGCACCGGCTTTTTCCCCGATGTTCATCAATCCCAGCCACAAAACCATTACACCCGTGAGTGGCAGGGCAATGTCCATTACAGCACTTTTTGATGCTGAAAATGTGCTGTCAATAATGGCTTTGAAGACATCAACATCACCGGCTACAAGAAAGCGGATAATCGCGACGACGAATGCCACCAGAAAAAAACCAACCCAGATGTAATTGAGCACCATATCTGTAGATGAATGAAAGAGCCATACAAAGGTATTTATTTCCCTGAAAAAACCAAATTACCTGATGTAGAGCCTTTTTAATGTGAGGTGCAGGACGGTAAAACCGATAAGCGCGGCACCACAGGATGCCAGTAAAATGGATAATTTTGCCTGATTGATGATGTCCGGATCGTTGAATGCAAGCAATGTGATGAAAATCGACATGGTAAAACCGATGCCGCCCAGTAACCCGATACCGATAATATGGTACCAGTTGACCAGCCGTGGTAGACAGCAAGCACCAAGCGATACGGCGATATAGCTGAATACAGTTATGCCGATAGGTTTTCCTATGATCAATCCCATGGATATACCGAGACTGTGTGGTTCCCGGACTATCGCAGATATTTCACAATTTACGGGGATGGCCGTATTTGCCAGTGCAAATAAAGGAAGAATGATAAAGGCCACCGGGTAATGGATGGCATGCTGAAGAATGTAAGAAGGTGATCTTTCCCCATTTCTGTTAAAAGGAATGGCAAATGCGAGTAACACTCCTGTTATGGTAGCGTGTACCCCGGAATGATGCATGAAATACCACATGGCTATTCCGCCGACTAGGTAAGGTATTAAGGAGTAGACCCTCAATCGGTTCAGGATGAGGAGCACTACGAATATTCCAAGAGCGATGAACAGATAGGATGCGATGAGCGATTGGGTATAAAATAAGGAAATAATAATAATGGCTCCAAGATCATCCACTACAGCCAATGCTGTCAGGAATATCTTTAAGGTCGGAGGAACCCTATTGCCCAAAAGGGATAGTATTGCTAAGGCAAAAGCAATATCTGTTGCAGTAGGAATACCTGTTCCCGATAGGGTAGGGGTTTCATAATTGAATAGCCAATAGATAGCTGCCGGAAAACACATACCCCCTAATGCCGCAGCCATGGGAAGGAGGGCATTTTTTAAGGTGGATAACTCTCCGCAATATATTTCACGTTCCAGTTCCAGTCCGATGAGAAGGAAGAAGATCGTCATCAGGGCGTCATTGATCCAGTGTTCTAGGCTCATGCCGCCAAGTGATATTTTCCAGAAATGGATATATTCATGTTGAGCAGAGGAATTTGCTAAGACCAACGAAATGACGGTACAAATAATCAAAATTAGTCCGGCTGTCTTTTCACTACGATAAAATTCTTTGAATAACCGGTGTATGATGAGCATCGGTAAAAAATGTTGATAGATTTTTCTGAAAAGCCCCTTAAAAAAGGAACGTTGATAATGTATTGTAAATAAAAAACCCGTTGAAAAAGAAAATCTTATTACAACGGGTTTTTATATGTCATATGCTTATATTTTATTTTTTACCCTGATTGGCAACAGCATTCATTTTTTTATTGATTTCTTCCGGATCACCCAGGAAATAATCTTTTACCAGTTTCATTGAATCATCGAATTCAAAAACATAGGGAACAGCTGTCGGAAGATTCAGGCTAATGATATCTGTATTAGAGATGTTCTTTAAGTATTTAATGATACC
>JAISOY010000021.1 GCA_031275285.1 Bacteroidales bacterium
TTCTTGATAAGTAGTTGTAGATTTAGGGGCTCTCTTTTTTTTCATTCTCTCTCTCTCTCTCTCTCTCTCTCTCTCTCTCTCTCTCTCTCTCTCTCTCTCTCTCTCTCTCTCTGCAAGAGCTATGCCAAAGCCATTATTAACAAGGCTTACATGTAGGGACAATATATTGAGCAGGGTGTACAAAATAAATCGAGTTTTTAGTCTTTTATCAACAATCAATTGTAATATTGATGTCTTCCTCAGAAAGCAAAGAAAAACAAAATATCTGAAGAAAAACTTTTTCGTTCCTAAAATTTACGCAACCGGTTGCGTACAAGATTTTTTTTAATTTTGTCTCGTCCTGAAATAAAGGATACTGTTCGTATTCACAATGCCAAAAGACTTCATTGATCATGTCACATGCCCCACTGAACAGATACATTCTCAAAGAGATATAAAATTAAGGCCCTATAAAAAGACAGATAGTTGCAAGGCTGGTCTGATAAATTAAATATTTTTTGTCGTAAAAACCTGTAATGATTATTTAGTACCAGACAAATCAATCAAAGAGAGGGTGTATCACAATGTGATTTCACCCTCTCTTTATTAGGATACCTACCCGAGAACTAATCCGAATATTCAATTCTCAGAGACTTAATTTCTATTGTGAGACAGCCTCTTTTAATTTTTATTCCAACAATGAATTATTCGGTTTCGATCAATAAACCGATTTCAATATGATCATCAATAAAAGAATCAGCCAAATGCCTGAAAAAATTAGCTGAACCGTAATGGATGCCCCAGGCGGTCCTGTCGATCAGGAAATTAGATGAATAACATTTGACCTTGTGTTCGGTATAATTGATCTGAGCAGGAAATGTAACACTTTTCGTCACATTTTTCAATGTAAGGTTTCCAGTGATTTCATCATGATCCCCTTTTGATTTGATGGATTTAATCTCGAATTCACCATATGGATATTTCTCAATATCAAAAAAGTCACCTCCTTCCAGATGGGCTTTCAAATTTCTGCCCAGTTCCTCATTGGTTTCTTCACACACAATGGTACTCATGTCGATAATTACACGGCCACCGGTAATTTTATTGTCCTTCACATGTAGGCTACCTTCTTTCAGGCCGATCGTACCGGTATGGCTTCCGGCAGGTTCTGATCCTTTCCAGCGTAATCTCGACGAAGATACATTGATTTTCTTTTCTTTACCTTTTCCGGCTGCAGTTGATTTTTGAACGGTTTCTTTTTTTGATCCTGCCTTGGTTGCAGTCGATTTACCCGTTGTTTTTGTGTCTGATTTGGATGCAACCTTAGCTGTTGTGGCTTTTGCAGTCGGCTTTACGGCTTTTTTCGCAGTTGTAGAGCTTTTAGTTGTGCTCCTGGAACTTGCTGCTACTGTCTTTTTATTTTCTGCGGTTTTTGCTTTAGGTTTTGCCTGATCAGAAGTCTTTACCGTACTTTTTGTGGTTGTTTTTTTAGATTCATTCTTTTTATCCTTTTCAGAGGATACACCACTTTTATTTGTTAATGATTTAGCTTTCATAACTTATTATAACGTATTTTGTTGATTGTATTTTATATAAACATGATTACATGAAAAAAAGTTTAATCATACATGTGATTTATGATAAAATCTACATATCATATACGGGATTTTCCGGTTAAGTAGAATAAATGCTTCATGATGACTAGTTAATTTCTTATGATCTGATATATAACAATAATCGTGCCTTTATAATTTTGCCTTATCCGGAAAAAACAACACCAAACAGCAAACCTTGAGTCCGGCTTCCTATTTGTTAAATTTTTTAATCCGTCAAATAAAGCTGATTTATTAGTTAAGTTATCTGAAAAGCTGTATAATGAATATCTGAGTAATATCCATACCGATGGGATCATTATCCCGCACCGGAAGGATTCCCGTACCAAATTCCTATGGCACCTTCAATGGTTCCGGCAAAAACGATCATTTTATTTTTGTTGCTTTCATAAATGAAGTCCCGGAGGCTTTTACTGTTAATTTCCGAAAAATCACCGATAATACCGACTTTCATCCGATAGGTAGTAAATTTTTGCAGGATCTCCCCTGCAAATCCTGTTTTCAGTTCAAAAAAATCAGGATCCAGATTTTCCTTATGAATGATCAGTCTGTCATAACCTGTCTGATAACCGGCATTGGCGATCACATCCAATGCATCGTCAACAGTCCGGATAACAAAATCTCCCGTTAATACGGCTATATTACCATTTTCTATAGACAGCGTCTCAAATTTCATCTTTTTGAATCATTAAATTTCAGGAAACTAATGGCTAAAATAATTCATCTTTCTCAAAGATCCCGTTTTTATAGTATTCTTCCTTGATCTTTCTGCCATTTTCATCCCACATGGTTTGTTTTCCTTCTTTTTTCCCCTTACTGTAAGTAACACTCGATGAAAGAATACCATTCGTATGATACCATTGCCATACACCTTCTTTGAGTCCGTTTACCATATCTCCTTCTGCGTATGGGGTTCCATCTTCATAAAAGGATCTTTGAATACCTGATAAATCACCATCCGCATAAGTTGATTCTGTAATGATATATCCCATATTAGCATAGAATCGCCATATTCCGGTCCTGTAACCATTTTCTATTTCCCCTGTCTCAAACACCGATGTTCCGTCCGGATAATAACTGGTATATGTACCGGTGCCCTCTTTGATCATCTATTCCCCGGATAAAGTCCATGCATCCAGCAATTTGTATTTATCATTTTCATAAGTACCCTTTTCCTGTACATCGCCATTTTCATAGAAAAATGTCCACATTCCGTACCTTTTTCCATTTTTAAGTTCTCCTGTAGAAGCTACCTTTCCATCATCGTATACCGTCTGGCTCAATCCGTTCCCGTCGATAATTACAGGTTGTCCGTTTTCATTCCAGGTATTCCGGATCAAAATATCGCCATTCTCGAGGTAGGTTAATTCTTCCGAAAGAACTCCGTCTTCATGGTAACCAACCCAATCACCCGTTCGTTCTCCATTTTGCATTTTATCTTTTGAGGACAGTTGTCCATTTTCATGATAATATTCCCAGATGCCGTCTTCCAGGTCACGATTATAGCTACCGGTATTCATCAGATTTCCATCATCATGACGGTTGATCCACTTTCCGTGTTTTCTCCCGTTAAGATAACGCCCCGAATCCAGAACAGTCCCATTCTCATAGTAGGATATCCATACGCCATGTTCCAATCCGTTCCGGTATCTCCCAATACCGGAAAGCTGTCCATCCTCATAATACCAGTGCCATATGCTATCGGACACGCCCATATCATAATACTGGGTCGACATCATGTTTCCGTTTTCATAATAGACGGTCCACCAACCGTGTTCCTTACTGTTTTTTAATTCTCCTTCCGCCATAATTTGCCCGGAATCATAGGTATAGGTTTTGGTAGCATTCACTCCCCTACGTACCTGAAAAAAGAAAACAGCTAAAATAATAATACTTCCAAGCACTAAAGGCATACGGTATCTTTCGTATTTCAACCTGCCATCACTTTGTCCGGACATCACCGAATCAACTAATTCCGTGGTTATGGGCCTGAATGCGAAACGATATCCTTCGTAAACAGCGATAACATAAAAGAAAAGATCCATAAAATCAAATGATTCGACCAAAATCTCTGTAATCAGGTTGAAATTCAGATAAGATAGCGCTTCCATATATCCCAACGACTGTTCATGGGCAATAAAACCTATCTGGCTGAACAAATTACCCATCAGGCAACCAAGCAAAGAAAGAGCTGCTCCTAAAAATCCAAACTTTTTATCAATACCGGCTCCGAAGAAACGAACGGAAAATCCGACAAATAACCCGACAGCAATTGCCATATAGCCAACTTGGTACTTGGTAGCAACAGTTATTACCGCCCAGACAACAGCACTGATGAATGCTGCCAGAAGTCCGCCACCAAACGCATAGCCAATACTCTGATGATTCCTTAGAATATCGATGGTTGGTTGATCTATTGCAGGATTTATTTTTTTATTTTCCGAATTTATCTTTTCCGGGGTATTTGACGCGTCGTTCATAAGTAATTTATTGAAATAATATATTATTGCAAAAAGATATTAAGTCGCAAATATAGAATATTTTAAAAGAATATTTTACATTTTATTTTCTCCCGGAATACTCTTTCCATGCCTATCAGCATTTTATATCCCATCATCTTTATAATTGATCTTTAGGAAAGATTCAAAAACATTTTTCAATATAGAGTGTTTATGTAGTAATTTTTTACTTTTTATTTTTATGACGCAACGTTTTTTATTTTTTACATCTATCAATAAAATGATTTTATTCTTTTAATATTTAAGATAGATGAGTCTTTTTTACCATTTAAAATGGAAATTTATTTTGGGTTTGTTTATTTTACCGGCTTTTTTCGTTGCCTGTTCAGAAATTAAGCAGCCCCAGAAAGAACACAGTAGACTAGAGGCTTATTTTCATTCAGAAAATGAGGAGGTAAGTGCTCTTTTTTGTAATGAAGAAATCAATGAACGGATTCAACCTGCTTTAACCCAAACCGAACTGAAAGTACTGGATATTTTAGCCGAGACTGTTGGCCCGGAAGTGACCAACGAATTTGACAATAAATATCTGGCATGGTTGAATAGCTGGGCAGGAGTTGATCAATATTCTCTGGTCAACAATCCGTATTATGCATTGAAATGTAATGAAGCAGCCTATCATGACCTGATAGAGTTTTGCAGACGACAGAACGAAAATGTTTTATTGTTGTTCTATCAGTTAGCAGCTCGTGCAGATTGTCCTTACGATCAGTTTTTGTTGAGGCCGACGCATGACTTGTTTGAAAATTTTCCCGAATTCGGCCAATATTGGGAGGGAGTGAATATGGCATTGCAAAATGAAAAACCGGATCTGGAAAATAGGAAATGTAACGAGACAACCATTTGGTATACTCGGAAGATCCTTGAAACCAAATACGGATATACCTATGCGAGCAGACTTTCGTCTATATTTGATACTCGCAAGTTGTTACTAATGACCCAGTAATAGTTCTGAATTTGCTGTAAAAGCATAATTGTTATCAAAAAAATGGTTGTACGAAGAATGTGCAGCCATTTTTTTATTCTATAATTTTTAAACGGTCATCAAGGCCGTAGCTATAAGCATGTCCTGCCGATTAGTTATTTTTATGTTTTCTGCATTACCTTCCACCAGGTGAATCAGATGCCCTTTTCGTTCAAAAACAGAGGCATCATCTGTAAATTCCGGAACATAATTTTGCAGATAGGCTTCCTTCAATTGTTTTGCATCGAAAACCTGAGGCGTCTGTACTAATCTGAGAGACTTCCGGTTGATTACTTCATTTCTATCTTCTTTTATTTCCCTCACAGAATCGGTTACCGGTATCACCGGGATGGCACAACCATACTGCTTTGCTTCCTGAAAACACAAACGGATGGTTGCTTGAGTGACCAAAGGACGTACTCCATCGTGAATAGCCACCCATCCGGAGTCGGGAACCCTGGAAAGGCCGTTTTTCACCGATTCGAACCGGTTACTCCCGCCCTCAACGATGGTATGGGGAAGAAGGAAATGGTATTGTTCACATAGGTTCTCCCAATATTTTAACTGAGTAGCAGGTAATACAACCACAATTAACATATTCTTATCGTAGTCGGAAAAAGCTTTAATCGTATGCATCAATACCGGTATGCCGCATAGTTCCATAAATTGTTTTGGCACCTTTGCCTGCATCCTTGTTCCCGAACCGCCTGCCACAATAACAGCACTGCTATATGTTGATTTCATGTGAATGAAGTTTAATTTTCAATGGTCACATGAACCCCGAAGGGCTCAGTGAAACTAAATATCCAATTTTATTCATCACATTGGATGAACAGTAATGTTCATGGATATTTCATAAATTCTAAAAATACCGGTTTATCTCATCATTATCCATTAGATTTATCCGTAAAAAACACGAACAAAAGTATTTTATTTTCCCAATTGGCTTAGATACCCGGCTGCAATGCAAAGTTGGTCGTACCATTCTTCACCATATTTCCGGATCAAGGGTTCTTTCAGGAAAACATATAATGGAGTTCCCGACTTTTCCCCCAGTTTCAGTGCATCAGAGCAAATGTTCCACTGATGGTAGTTCACAGCTTCGAAATCAGTATATTTTGTAATGCGGATTGGATATAAATGACAAGAAACAGGTTTTCGGAAGTCTATCTCACCATTCAGGTATGCTTTCTCAATGGCACAAAAGATAATCCCCTTTTCGGAACAAGCGTAAGCACAATCTTCAACGCCGACAAGGGGCGTCACTTTATCATCATCAAAATCGGTTACATAAACGCCACCTTTTTCGATAACATCTATCCCTTCTTGTGTCATGTAGGGTTTTACTTTCGGGTAAATCTGTTCCAAAATAGCTACCTCCCCTTCTTCAAGAGGTGCGCCTGATTCTCCATATACGCAACACATTCCTTTACATTTGGGAATATTGCATACGAATTTCTTTTCAAAAACATCCAGTGAGACAATGGCCTCTCCAACTTGTATCATGCTCAATCTATATCGAATAAATACTTTTTACGGGTAGTCTTTTAAATACCAACGCACAACGGGCTGGAATATATACTTTCAGGTAAGTATTTTCCATCGGACGGTCTTCAAGGATACTGTCCGAAAAATAATTCAACGATTCGTCAATTCTCCCGAAGCCATAAAACGGCTTTGCATCCGTATTGAGCACGATCCTGAACTTCCCTTTCCCCGTGGGGATACCATAGTCAGGAAATGATTGAGTAGGATTGAAATTAAAAACGAAAATAAGTTCATTACGGCGGAACGCCAGGATCTGATGTTTGTGGTCTTCCAGCAACAATTCGGGACGTTGACTGAAGAAATCATCATTACCAAGCAAATTCAACATTGCCCGGTCAAAATCCGCTAAAAAATGAAATTTTAAATCCGGATTTTCTAATAAACTCCATTGCCGGCGTGCATATTTATATGACCAGTTATTTCCTTCACGCGGAAAATCGATCCACTCCGGATGCCCGAACTCGTTACCCATGAAACACAAATAACCATTCCCGGCCGTGGCCATGGTTACTAAACGGATCATTTTATGCAAAGCTATACCCCGATCAACAATCAGACTATTATCGTTGACAGACATGTGGTCATAAATTTCTTTATCGATAAGACGGAAAAATATGGTTTTATCACCGACCAAAGCCTGGTCATGGGATTCGACATACCCGATGGTTTTTTCATCGTCACGTTTACGGCTTAATTCATAATAGATCTCGCCTACATTCCAGTCATTATCATTTTTACCCTTGATGATCCTGATCCAGTAATCAGGTGTTCCCATAGCCAAGCGATAATCGAACCCAATCCCTCCGTATTCAATGGATGTAGCAAGTCCGGGCATACCGCTCATCTCTTCGGCAATCGTGATTGCTTCCGGTTTTACCTGATGAATCAGTTCATTGGCCAGCATCAGGTAGGTGGTCGCATCGGTGTCTTCCGAGCCGTCAAAATACATACTATACTCTGTAAAATCCACTGATAACCCATGATGAGTATACAGCATGCTTGTTACTGCGTCAAAACGAAATCCATCAATATGAAATTCTTCTATCCAATATTTACAATTGGACAGTAAAAAATGTAATACTTCGTTCTTGCCATAGTCAAAACACAGTGAATCCCATGCCGGATGATTCCGGCGGCCATCGCCAAAGAAGTACTGGTAAGGGGTTCCGTCAAATATATTAAGCCCTTCGGCCACATTTTTCACAGAATGGGAATGTACCAGATCCATAATCACCCGCAATCCGTTTTCGTGTGCAGTATCTACGAGCGATTTAAAATCATCGGGTGTGCCGAACCGTGATGATACGGCAAAAAAATTAGACACTTGATAACCAAATGAACCATAGTAGGGATGTTCCTGAATGGCCATCAATTGTACGGTATTATAACCTGATTGCTTGATATACGGGATGATTTGATCCCGGTACTCTGTATATGTCCCAACCCGGTATTCCTCAGTAGCCATTCCGACATGGCTTTCATAGATCAATGGAACCGGATTTGACGGCTTAAAATCACTGATTTTCCAATTATATGGTTGCTCCGGATTCCATACCTGGGCACTGAAAATTTTAGTATGTTCATCCTGCACTGTACGGTTGGCATAAGAAGGGATACGTTCTCCCTGCCCACCCTTCCAGGAAACGAGCAAACGGTATAAGGCACCATGATGCAATTTATCTTCCGGCAGTTCAATTTCCCATACTCCCCGGGGCAGTGGTTTTAAAGCATAAACCGGATCCGGCTTCCATTCCGAAAAGTCACCGATCATATAAATCGAAGTAGCATTGGGAGCCCATTCACGAAAAACCCATCCTGTAACCGTACGATGCAATCCGAAATAAAGATAACCGGATGCAAAATCAGACAGCGTCGTGCCCCTTATCAACTCTTTCCCTTTATGGTCAAAACGGACTTTACGCTGGGTTATTTGTCCTGTAAACGGCTGTAACCACGGATCATTCTGAACCAATACCGGAGTGATCATGTTTGTATGGGTTTAATTATTCAAACTGTTTTGCTTACAATAAGGTTCCTGAATAAATATTCATGTACTTAAACATCATTGACGAACATCGAATCCATTAACGGATAATGGTCATTTCATCAATCAGATGCCGGGCACCTGCATATTTATCAATAATGAACAATACGTAACGGATATCTACACTTATACAACGTTGAAGGTCAGGCTCAAAGACAATATCTCCACTCATGGCTTCCCAGTTCCCGTCAAAAGCCAGGCCGAGCAAATGGCCTTTTCCGTTAATGACCGGACTTCCCGAATTACCACCGGTAATATCATTGTTGGAGATAAAACAGACCGGCATTTCACCGTTTTTATCAGCATAAACACCAAAATCCTTTTTTTCATATAATTCCTTCAAACGTTGAGGAACTACAAATTCCCAATTGGAGGGATCCTCTTTTTCCATGACCCCTGCCAATGTCGTATAATAATTATAGTACACGGCATCACGTGGAAAATAATCCTTGACAGATCCATAAGTCAAACGCATGGTAAAATTAGCGTCCGGATACCATTTTTTATTTTTATCCATTTCTATGTTTCCCGCAATATATAAACGATATCCCTTACCTTTCAGTTCATTTCCCAGTGTTA
>JAISOY010000022.1 GCA_031275285.1 Bacteroidales bacterium
AGCCGTTCGGGAATTTCGCGCCCATACCACGGAACCGTACATGTCAGCCAAAGATCGGGATGTTCGATTTTTTCGGGTAAAGGCTTGTTCCTGTCGAACAGGTATGTGAACAACTCGGGATAAAATGCTTTTTCTTCTTTTCCAATCCCGAATTGTTTCAACGCTTCCTCTGGGTGGTCGAGCGCCAGACGCTGAATAGCCAACTGCATATCGAACATGGCAGGCGTTTCCTGTAATTCCTTGTAGCGGTTGAACCTTTCGAGGAAAACTATCGGGTCGATCCAGCAAGGTTCATGGGTAGGCGTTGAAAGCAACGGCAGGTCCGGTTTATCCTGAACTATTTTCAGGAACATGTTCAGGGTATCTAGATAAGGTGTGAAAGGAACATTCTGATCGTCTTTCAACAGTTTTTTTATCCATTCGTCCATAACAGGTTGCAGTTTCCCGAACCTTTTGGCTACCTGCTTCACCGTCTTGTCTTCCTGATCCAGCTGTTGCAAACGGATTGAGCAATAATAGAGGAAATAGAACGCCGTTATTTCGTCAATGAAGCGTTTTCCGCGCATCCATTTGGTCAGCACTTTTTCGGCACCTTTAATAGCGGGGCTGAATTGCTGTAAAACCTCCCCGTCGATTTCCGGACTGAAACGTATCAACGCCTGCGGGATCAGATCGATGGAATCCAGGCGGAAATCTTCGAAAGCCTGTCCCAGTCGAAAAACAAGTTCCTCCACACTGTCGATTTCAGCCACACGGTTATCATCCCGAACGATCGGTCGCGATATGGCAGGCTCTTCTTCCATTTTGGATGTCGACGGTGGAGTATCTTCTCCAAGAAAATCTTCCAGTATCTCTTTTGCCGACATCAGCAACGTTTCGTTATAAGACGCCAATATGGGTTCCAGCACTTTCTTATCACCGTATCTGGCAATCAGTTTTGCCGTTCTGGTCTGTAGTTCTTCATTTTTATGAATAAAGATAACCGCCAGCTGCTCGCACAACGCATTCCGTTTGTCGGGATAAATTTTAAGCAGGTCGGTAACCGCCGAAAGTGTCGCTTTAACAAGCGTTTTGGTTTCGGATGAGAACAATCCCGTGAGATGTCCGATAAAATGGTCGATCATAAAGCGGGAATCGTCGGCAATGGTGCGGAGCAATTTGAGCATCGCTAGTGAGATCTGCGGAAAAACGGAGGTGAGATTGTTGATCAGTCCTTCCTGATTAGCGATCAACTCGTCCTTAGTCGGTTCCATCGCCTGCAACAACACAGGATACCAGTAAAGCTGTTCTTTTTCAAAATTATTACCGCAGGCATTAACCGCTTCCCTGATGATCCATTGACGGTCGAGTTTCCCTTCATCACTGTAATGCCTAAAGATATAAGAAAGCGGACCTTTATTCTCAAATTCTTTTTGTGCATAATTACCGCTGTCAACATAATAAGCCCCGGACGGATATTGGAACAGGTATTTTATTTCGTCCAGTATTTCGGGATATTTATCTATTTTATCATGAATGTATGTAGCGGCGTCCAAATTTTCAGGTTTACGGAAATGTGACGGAATGGATGATGCAATCTCATTATGGGGAACGGAGTCCAGTAAACCCAATCGCCTCCAGTGTAATATTTCGCTATAGGTTAACTGCAGGTTCCGTTTATTTCTCTGTTCTTTCACATATTCAGCAAACCATTCGGGGATATACCATTCCATCATTTCTTTCAGTTCGCCCGATATCGGAAAAGTGTACCAGTTCCATTCGACATCTTTCATCTGCCCGCGCGAAAAACAGACGTAACGTGCCAGACGGAAAGCACGGGTGATGTTGCGGTCATGTTTCAGGAAACGGGGAATATAACCGCATTGTCTTTCTATTTCATCCATGATCTCCCGGACTCTTCTCTCCCGTCCTTCTTCTGTATGCCAGTCGCCTTTAAAAGGCATTTCATTGTCTATCCGTACAGCCAGGTCACGTTTCTTAATGGCATCGCCAATCAATTCCCTCTCTTCACCAGTTATCTTTCTCAGGAACGGAATGATTTCATTTGACCGTTCCTGATCGGACGCTATATCAAAAAATTCGTTGACTATAGGGGCGTAACCCTTGTATTCTTTTATGTCCGGATGTTTCAAATTCATGGTTTTTATTCACTTATTACTCTATACTACTCATTTTCTTTACCGCTAGTACATGCTTGCAACTTCCGCGTTCACCCTGGTTTTTGCTGCACCATGCACAGGTACAACGAGCAATGTCGTTTTCAATGATAACGGTATGGCTTACGCCTGATCCTTCTACACGGGCTTCAATCCGGTTGCCGTTGTTGGAGACGATATTTACCTTTTTTCCGGCAATCAGCTTTTCGGCACCTTTGATACGGGGATTGAGTCCCATGATCCGTTCGGGTTTATAGGGCAGACGGCGGTAAAAAAAGCGGTTATCGTCCAGATCGAAACCCAGCAACCCCATGGCAGCAAGCCGTCCCGTAAGGTTCTCTACCTTGTTGAAATCGATTTGTTCCTCGATGGCAAACATAGTCGGATTAAATTCCTGGTTGGCATAACTGTATTTGTCCATTGCTGTGATCCAACTTTCAGGGATATCGTCAACCAATGCATCCAATGCTGCACCTTCGCCAGAAAAGCCCCTGTACGTATCGCGCGATAGCGAGAAACTAAACCGAACATTACCGAAATAGAGCTGCCATGTGGTCGATTGCATATTCGGATGAGGAAAGATTTTCAGCCGGTCGGCAAAAGGCAGAAGGGGTTCCAGAAGCCTCAAGCGGTGTAAGCCACCGATACAGATGGCATCTGCTGATCTAACGGGTGTAAACACCGGTTGTCCTCCACGTATGACCAGGTAATAATCGTTTTTTATCTTTGTTTTGGGAATACCCTGGAACAGCCGCATGGCCTGTATCTTGTTGAATGTGTGGCGCTCTTCGGCTTCCGACAGGAATATTTGCACCGTTGTGAGTCCTTTGATCCATTTGGTGGGAAGCGGGACTTTCCGTTCCACGATCTTAGCACCTTCTTTATGTAGTGTAAAATCTTTTTCGCCCACCGAAACCAGCATGTTATCATTGGCTCTCATACCCGAAAGAGCGGAGATCATCGGTTGATTGAAATCGACGTTGGTGGTACCGTTCTCGATAAATTCGCCTTCAAGCCCATCAGGTAAAACATCGACACGGGCATAGACTCCTGCGCAATGTGAAAAGCCCTCGAAACGAAGTTTCCCATTCCCTGCAGTAACGATAGGGTCGCGCAAACGGCTCAACTCAACAGCCGAAAGATAGAAAGTGGATTGCACTACATTCGATAAGGCGATCAGGCAGCGTGCCGCCATATAAGGTTCTTTCAGATTACCCCAGAAGAAACAGGGCGCTTCGGTTTTCTTTTGTATCTCGCTGTATTTGGCAAAGAAAAGCTGGCTATCCTTATCCGCCCGCTGTAATCGGGAAGTGGTACGGTATTGATAGGTAATGGTGTCGGGTATGCTCATTATATGGGTTTTCTTATTTCCTTTATATGTATACGTAAATAATATGTAAGGTTATCCATAAAAAAATGATTTTTTGATCCGGGTCCAAAACTTTCCAGGTCTTTTAATCCTGTTGTTTTTCTCCATGATGATTAATACGAGGGACAATATCAGGATTCATATAAAAGATCCTAATAATTAGCTGGCAGTTACACACTTGAACCATAAATACATTAATTAGATGGCATTGATCTAAAAACAATCAATACTTTGTTGATGAAAAATAAATCCCAAAATATAGTTTACGCGTAAACTATATTTTGTATCTTTGCGTCGATTTTAACAGAATTTATTTATGAATAAAGAAATAGTCGAACGCCCTGATTCACAATTAGGTTTTCTGTTGACACAAGTATCATTCCTGAAACAACGCATCATCCATACGGCATTAAAAGAACTGGATATTACCTATATACAATTTATCATCCTGGCCGGAACGCTGGAATTGAGTGAAGGTGGTAAAATTGCCACCCAACAGGATCTTTCAAGAGAACGCCGGCTCGATAAGGCAATGGTATCGAATGTAGTAAAAACCCTGATCAAAAAAGGAATGATGGTCCGTAATATACATCCGGTCGATAAAAGAGCCTACACCCTTTTGCTGACAGGAACCGGTAAAGAAGCAGCCGTAAAAGGAAAAAAGATAGCATTGGAGGTAGACCAGCGTTTTTTTGCCAATATCAATCAGGAAGAACTTTTTAAAACTTTGGTTATTTTACTGCAAAATGAAGGAGGAAATGATGAGTAATCCGGCAAAGCATCCTGTTTTATGGACAAAAGATTTCATACTTGTATTTGTCTCCAACCTGCTCCTGTTCTTTTCCTTCTATATGCTGATCCCGGTCCTGCCTTTCTATCTGACGGAAAATCTTGGAACTACCAACTCTGTTGCAGGTGTTGTACTTTCGCTTTATACCATTTCGGCGTTATTCATCCGTCCTTTCTCGGGATATATGGTCGATACGTTTGCCCGTAAGCCGTTTTACCTGATTTGTTACGGCCTTTTCTGTATCATATTCGCAGGCTATGTCGTAGGAACGACGCTTACATTGTTTATCGTCCTGCGTATCCTGCACGGTTTTGCTTTTGGGATCAGCACAGTAAGCGGAAGTACCGTAGCTGTGGACCTGATGACTTCCGAACGGCGTGGCGAAGGAATCGGATATTTCGGGATGGCAGCCAATATTGCAATGGCGGTAGGGCCTGTAGCAGGGTTGTGGATACAGAAGAACCATTCTTTCGAAGTATTATTCCTGGCAGCCTTTGCGTCGAGCTTTATCGGCTGGCTCACCATTACCGGGATACGATCGGTAAAGAAAGAACATCCTGTACCCGGAACCAAACCGCCCGTTTCGCTCGACCGCTTTATCCTGACACGTGCCCTGCCGTGTGTGGCGTTACTGTTTCTCGGAGGAATCGGCTATGGTTCGGTACTCAATTATGTCGGATTATACAGCGAAACAGCGCCTTTCAATAGCAATGCCGGTTTCTTTTTCGTGCTGATATCCATAGGCATCGTGTTGGCGCGTATTTTATCTGCAAAAGCCATCAACACGGGAAAGATCGTTGCCATGGTATATGCCGGAAGTACAGCATTGATCTTTTCATTTGCCCTGTTCTCTTTCTGCAATAATGCCGTCATGCTGTATATCATTGCCTTTCTGCTCGGTATCGGCTTTGGATACCTCACTCCCGCATTCCAGACCATGTTTATCAATCTGGCGGAACATAACCAACGCGGAACTGCAAATGCCACCTACTTCACCTTCTGGGATCTGGGAATAGGTCTTGGAACGGCTGTCGGAGGAACGATCATCGAAAAATGCAGTTTTCAATGGCTGTATGCTGTATGTGGAATATTGCTCGTTGCCGGAGTAATTTACTTCGCAATCATATCCGCCTCCTATTTTGAAAGAAAGAAACTCAGATAAACAATTTAATAAACCTGATCATGAACAAATCCGGAAGATCGACCTTTTATATCATAACTATATTATTTATATTGGCATCGTGTAATTTAAAAGAAAACAATATGAACATGGGATCAGAAAAAGTCATTGATGTGATCCATCATCGCACCAGTATCCGCGAATACCGGGACAGGCCTGTAACACGCGAACAACTCGAAATACTTGTAAAAGCTGGGATGGCAGCACCCTCTGCTATGAACAAGCAACCCTGGCGGTTTATTATTGTGGATGATAAGGAGGTATTGCATGCGCTTGGTAAAGATATCCAGACCTCTAAAATGGTACAGCAAGCCCCTGCTGCTATTGTAGTATGCGGTGATATGCAACTGGCCGGAGAAGGCTGGTTACAGCAATATTGGATACAGGATTGCTCGGCCGCCTCGCAGAACATCCTCCTGGCCATTACCGATATGGGCCTCGGAGGGGTTTGGACAAGCGTTTATCCCGCTCCTGACCGTATGGAGAAAGTGAGCGGCATTCTGGATCTTCCCGGGCATATCATCCCATTGAACATTATTCCCGTAGGTTATCCTGACAAGAAATATAGTCCGAGAAACAAATGGGATGCAAATAAAGTGCATTGGAATAAGTTCAATCCATAATATTCCTGAAAATATTTTTTCAATCAGTGAATACAAAAAAACAAGATCGAAATTATATGTGATATGTTTTTTATGCTTATTTTTATCAATTAAGCACTCAGTGTTATTTATTTTTTCTTAAGTCACATTGATCAAATGGATTACATTCATAAAACATATCATTAATTGTTTTATATTACTTACTTGAAAAAATTTTAAAAAAATAAGATGCAAACAATCTCTAAATTAACGGATATGAGAACATTTCTTTCATTTTTTGTCTGGCTATTTATCCTCCATCCAGTATCAGCACAATTTGTTCCTAATTTAGACGAGTCAAAAGTCGTCAGTTATACACTTCCGGAAGTACTTCAACTGAACAATGGTAAAAAGATAAAATCGACATCGGTCTGGGAAAAAAAGCGAAGGCCTGAATTATTAGAGATCTTTTCTTCGCAAATGTATGGAAGAACCCCCCAACAGAAATTAAATGCCGAGCATAAGGTATTGGCTGAAGAAGACAACGAACTGGGAGGAACGGCACGTAGCAGGCAGATACTGTTTACTTTCTCCAATGGTGGAAAAAGCCACACCATGCAGATGCTGATCTATTATCCTAAGAATACCCTGGAAAAAGTCCCCGTATTTCTGGTTTTTGGATACGGAAATGAATCTATTACCGAGAATGAAAATGTCATCCCTTCACCAGCGACACAGAAAAGGTTAGAACAAAACATGGGAGGATTACGCCGTGGAAGGGCCAAAAGCCGCTGGCCCCTATCGGAAATCATCTCCCAGGGATTTGCGATAGCGACGGTCAACATCAGCGACCTGTATGCCGACCGTAAAGGAATGGAAGCACAGGAACAGAGCATCATGACCATCTTCGATGATTATGAGACGACTAAGGATAACCCGGATTTTTGGCGGGCATTAGGCGTATGGGCGTGGGGCATGAGTCGCGCAGTGGATTATTTTGAAACAGATGATCGTATCGACGTAAAAAAAATCGCCGTCATGGGGCACTCACGTATTGGAAAAGCTTCGTTGTGGGCAGGAGCGCAGGATCCACGCTTTGCCATTGTTTTTGCCAATAATTCCGGATGTGGCGGAGATAAACTGGCCCGACGCAATTACGGCGAAAGTATAGGACGTATTACATCCGTATTTCCCTACTGGTTCTGTGAAAATTATAAATCATATGACGGTAGGGAGAATGAAATGCCCTGGGACCAACATCTGCTGGTGGCCCTCATGGCTCCGCGTCCTGTCTATATCGGCAGTGCGGAAGAAGATACCTGGGCAGACCCTAAAGGCCAATTCCTGGGCGGATCAAATGCAGGACCTGCTTATGAATTATATGGAAAAAAAGGATTGGGCACAGATGTCATGCCTCCCCTTCATAGTCCTATCATGAATGATGTAGGCTATCATATCCGAGCAGGCAAACATGATGTGACTGATTATGACTGGCAATGTTTCCTGACATTTGCCAAAAAGCATTTTCAGATGAAATAGTTTTGATGAACCGTATCTATATGGATATTGTTGTTTGTTTTTTTTTAATATTGAAGCAATGTCCTTGAAAACAGATATGCCCATAAACCATCCCGATAGAGATAAAAGCCCGGTAGAATTGTAGTTCATTGTTAAACGGCATGCCGTAGGCATGCAACTAAAATAAAATATGTCCAACACCTATACACAAATTCATATCCATGTTATTTTTGCTGTACAAAACAGATTATCTTTGATTGACAAACATTGGGAAGCCAGACTGCATCAATATCTGGTTGGCATCATACAAAATCATGGACATAAAGTATTATATTGGAGGTATGCCTGATCATATTCATATACTTTTTGGTTTCCGGCCATCACAATCTCTTCCGGAATTAATGCAAATTGTTAAACGTGACTCTTCCGGATGGATCAATCAGAATAATCTGGTTAAAGGACATTTCTCCTGGCAACAGGGATATGGAGCGTTTTCATATAGCAAATCCCATTTGAAGCAGGTTATTCAGTATATAGAAAGACAGAAAGAACATCACCAAAAACAGACATTCGTTAATGAATACAGGAAAGTGTTACAGGATTTTGGCATCGGATACGATGAAAAATACATCTTTAAAATGCCTGATGAATGACGTTACATCCTTATGGGATTTCTATGATCTTACGGTAGACATTTTAATGCGGTCCGGGACAGGAAACATTCATAGAAATAAATATATTCGAATGAAGCAATAGACATGAACTGTCTCAAAAATATTTTAAAGACCTACACCTATCCGGTATTAATTTCAAATATTGGATTTTCCGGAAGATAAACCGACTTTTTAGATGACCTCATGAGGGAGTTTCCCTTATTCTACACAGTATTTACAAGGTCAGAAACCGAGTATCTTCATCAATGGTTTCCAGTTTAGCTTTTCAGCGATTTTACATACGATCACCGGGCCATAGATACCCAACAAAATACTTAACGGTATAAACCCGAGCAACAGAAGACTAAAATCATCTGTCTGGTACTTCTTATAAACAACCAATAAGCCTCTTTGAAAAAATTCACCCAGTATATATATCTGATAATAATACTTTCTGAAACTTGAAAATAAGTTCGGCGTTGTTTTTTCACACAACTTGGCAAAAAATATGGAGAGCGTGATCCCTGCAATGGAATATGGAAATAACAGGTACTTTATTGTTTCATAATTGTCACAACGTATGAAATTTATCCCTATAATGAGTAATATTGATAGGATGACCACATCTATACGTTTCACATATTGGTGAAGTTCAAACCGGGAAAACAGCAACCCGAAGTAAAAAAACACAAAATACTTGAATATTTTTGATAAACCCAGAAAACCGACCTCTTCAGGAAAGAAATAATGAAGTAATACCAGAAGTGCGAACGTCAATACTGCAGTATAGGTTTTACGAAGAGTAAATTTTAAAATAGGATAACACAGGAAGAATATAAAGATCACATGTAAAAACCATAACGAAGACCATGGGTTATTATCGGGATAAATAAACATATTTATGATCCCCGTAAATGAGACATCAACAGGGTTTTCAATGTTCATGAATAATTCTGCGACCAGCTTTACGGCAAAGACAGAAAGGGTAATAAAAATATAGGGTATCAATATCCGGGGAAACCGTTCTTTAACAATAGAACTGAAATCTCCGTTCTTCCGTATTTTGGTATAGTAAAGAAGAAAACCCGAAATAAAGAAAAACAGGGGCATCCTGAAAATAAAGAAATCGTTGAAGATTTCAAATGGTTTTTCTAACGGTCCAAAATATGAAGTAGGAGAATGAACGACCACTACTAATAATACCACCCAGCCCCGCAAAATAGCCAGCCAATCGATTTGTCTTTTTGTACTTACCGGATCATTCATTCGATTTATATATAAGATGAATACTTACGAAAACGGCTGCAAATATATATAGATTGTTTTGTCATCCAATAGGTAGCATTTTTTCCCAATCATTTTATCGATCATTTCTTTTGTCAGGATATTTGAGATCCTTCACCAGGAATAAATTACCCGTTACACAGATCAATGACTTCCTGCATCACCCGTTTACTCTTTCTCTTGTCCAATCCGGGGATATGATGCAGTTCTTCGGGCTGACTCTTTAACTGGCGGCACAATACAATACCTCTCTCCAAAAGCTGGTGTTTCTCGGATTTCGTCAGTTCGGTCAATACTGTGATAGGAAAGAAGTTATATTTTTCAATATTTTCTTTTAAGCTGTTCCCTTTCGGAAAATCCCAACTCATCAGGTTAAGGCCGGAACAAATCCCGAATTTCTCGGCATCGACGGTAAACCTGGTATTGGTAACTACCCATCCGTGGAAAACATAACCATGGAATTGCGGTAACAATTCCCGCTTATTGATGATATCATTTACCCGTGAACGGATGTACATCGGTACCTGGACATTCGCATATTTGCCTCCGCTGTTGTAATACTTGCATTCAACAAATCCCTGTTCTTTGTCTCCGGTAAAAAGCACATCCACTTCATGGTTGACACACATACCTTCCACGGTCTGCCCTACTTTCACCTCATATCCCCAATGCTTGAACACTTGTCCCACAAGATGTTCAAAAGGGTGTCCTGTAGGCCCCATCTCCATGATTGCCTTCTTTAAGCTATAACGGGCGGCAACCACACGTTTTTTCCGCCGGAGCAATGAAAAGGCCCTAGCATATATTTTCCGGGTAGTCACCCCGTCTTCCAGCCATGACTCAATATCGCGGACAATTTCATCGATGATCTGATCATCAGCTCCCGACCGCCTTAAAGACATCCTAAGTTTTCTGACCGAAAAAGCTTCTTCCTCTCCCGAGGCCTTTACCACCATATATGATCTACTCATCCTACGCTAAGTTTCAATAATTTATCTTCACTAACCCAAAACCCATTCAATAACCCTGTTTTCGAAAATACTGATATGGAACAGCAAACGCTAAAGTACCTATTGATAATAGTTTAAGATCTAATCCTATACCGTAATTCCGAAATACAAATCTATAAAAATACCAATTACACACAAAATATATTCAGCGATGTTGCCACAGCAGCCATCCGGATCCCGACCGATATACATTTCCCTCCTATGTGACCGGTTCAATACAAATTTTATAACTTTACGATTCGGTTTTTATTAATGATGTGAAACCGGTAGCAGCGATGTAAAAAACAAACACCGGATTAATTAAAACATGCCGGTTGAACTTAAAATATTGATATTAAAAATCATATGATGATTAAGTATGATCAACCATATAAATCTATCTTCCATATTCCCAAAATGGATTGTCCATGTGAAGAAAACCTCATAAGGATGAAGCTCGATGGGGATAATTCTGTCAAACATCTGAACTTCGACCTCGCAACAAGAACGCTCACAATTACTCATACAGGAAAGGTAGATAGCATCGCTGAGAAACTGGCATCTTTAAATCTTGGTTCCAGACACCGGGAAACAACAAATGCAGAAGAACTTATCCCTGTGGATGATCACACGAGACAAAGAAGGGTACTCCTGATAGTTCTTGCTATTAATTTTGCTTTCTTTCTCGTAGAAATGTCCACGGGTATAATATCCGGATCGATGGGGCTTGTTGCCGACAGTCTCGATATGCTTGCGGATGCTCTTGTTTATGGGATGAGCCTCATGGCTGTAGGCGCAGTCCTGAGCCGTAAAAAGAAAGTCGCTTTATTTAGCGGCATATTACAGATAATGCTTGCTGTAATTGGTCTAATGGAAGTAATAAGACGGTTTATTGGTATTGAAGTAATGCCGGAATTTCGTACAATGATAGGTATTTCTTTATTAGCACTAGTTGCGAACTCAATCTGCCTATGGTTGCTTCAGAGAACAAAAAGTAAAGAGGCACATATTCAGGCGAGTGTCATATTTTCAGCCAATGATGTGATCATAAATATAGGAGTTATTACAGCAGGTTTGTTTGTATGGTATTTCAACAGCAATATCCCGGACCTTATTATTGGTATTATTGTTTTCCTGATCGTTATAAGGGGAGCAATCCGTATATTAAAACTGGCAAAATAATTTGGACTTATAAAAAATGCAAAGACATCATCCACCGGATAAAGTACTTATAATCCATAGTTCATTATTCATAGTTCACTTTTATAAGTCGAAAAGTCTGAATGTTTATAAAGTTTGAAAGTCATAAAGTTTAGATATCCCACACATTAGTTTTTAACTTTATAACTTTATGAACTTTTTTGCTTTTCATTTTTTAATTCATCACTCGCTGACACTCACGAGACCAGCTATCGCCTATGTTCACCATTTTTAATTTTTAATTATTCATTTTTAATTATTTTGTTCATCATTTATTAAATCGTTTTTTTTAGGAAAGATAAAAGGTTTATCATAAGTTTGCAGCCCAAATAAAAAAAAATATTAACTTTTTTGAATTCTAAAAAACATGCACTCATCATCTACTATGCCAACCAATAATCATCGTATAGAAATAGCAGATGTATTACGTGGTTTTGCGGTAATGGGAATTACCCTTATCCATTTTATCGAACGGTTCAGCCTCAATAGCTTCCCGGAAGAAACCTGCAATTTCTTGGTATTTACGGATAGGGTGATCTGGGACAGTGTGTTTTTTACCATCTCCGGTAAAGCCTATTGCATTTTCGCGTTGCTCTTCGGATTCAGTTTTTTTATTCAGGACAACGCACAAAAAGAAAAAGGGAAAGATTTTCGCGGACGGTTTGCCTGGCGTCTGGTATTATTAATGGTTTTCGCCTGCATCAATTCGACTTTATTTCCCGGTGAAATACTGGTACTCTATGTATTGGTAGGTTATGTGCTGATCGCGGTCTGTCGTCTTTCCTCCCGCACAGTAGCGGTGATAGCTGTGATTCTTTTACTGCAACCTATTGAATGGGGACAACTCATTTATGCACTCATCAACCCCGAATACACGATGAATGCCGAGTTCGATGCTCCATACTGGGAGATTGTCAATACGGCCCAGAAAGAAGGTTCCTTTCTTGAAATGTGTAAAACAGCCATATGGACAGGTAATATTGCTAATATGGGCTGGATGTTATTACATGGAAGGGTTACCCAAACTGCCGGACTGTTTATGATAGGCATGCTGATAGGGCGTAGCAGGGTGTTCCCCTATTCGGAAAAAAACATAAAATTGTGGATCAATGTATTCATCATCGCTGTCATCGCCTTTTTCCCGGTGTATGGTTTGATGGCGATACTTCCCGACTTTATCAACCGGGAAGCGCTACTTGTTCCTTCCACCCTTATACTTAAATCACTTTCAAATATTGCATTTACAGGAATATTGTTTGCAGGGGTAATCATTGTTTATTATCAGACAAAGTTCAGACGTGTTCTTCATCAATTAGCGCCTTATGGACGCATGAGCCTGACAAACTACCTGTCACAGTCATTATTAGGTGCATTCCTGTTTTACAACTGGGGACTGGGACTATACCGGCATACCGGGATTACAGTATGTTTTCTGATAGGCATAGGCGTATTCCTTGTGCAATTATTTTTTTGCCGATGGTGGCTTCGTTCACATCGTCATGGTCCGTTAGAATGGTTATGGAAAAAGGCAACCTGGATCAAAACTGGAAAAGAATAATTTTATCTTGCATAGAAAATTGGGCTATAGTTCCAAGAGTTTTTACGCAAATATCTATTGCATACCAGATATTTAGCATTTTTGGAAGCGGGTTGGAAACCGGATATATAAAAGGTACACTATCTCCTATTTTCGGATAGATTGATATACCTTTGTTATGCCAATAATCTGGTTAAGGCGGGATTATTACAGACAATAGAAGTAGAAGAATGAGTGTTAAACAAACATTACAATAAATGAAATCATTGGAAGAAAGCGTTGCAGCAGCAATGGACGCACAACAGGATACGGCGATTGTTCCATTTTTGCCGTATATTTTTCAGGATTGGTGGGAACTAGGAACTCCTTCTGAAATAGTGCTGAAAATTATTCAAAATCATTATACAACTTATTCAAACCTCCAGGTTTTGGACCTGGGGTGCGGCAAAGGCGCTGTTTCGATAAAATTAGCAGACGCATTAAAATGTAAATGCTATGGCATAGACGCCATCCCTGAATTTATTGCGGCAGCGAAAGAAAAAGCAAAAGAATATGGCGTGGACACGTTATGCCGGTTTGAAGTCGGTGACGTTCGTAAGAAAATAGAAGAATTGGATACATTCGATATTTTTATTTTTGGCGCTACCGGCCCTATTTTCGACGACTATTACACAGCGCTGACAGCACTCTCGAAACACCTGACCGACGAAGGAATAATCGTTATTGAAGAAGCATACATTGACGATCTGAGCACATTCCAACACCCGCCATTAGTAACCCGTAAGCAGTTATTAGAGCAATTCGGACAGGCAGGAATGGAATTGATCGATGAAACCGTGGGTAAACACAGCGAATTTGCAGACAGTGTTAAAGATATGGAAAACATAGTGAAAAGATGCAATGAACTGAAAGTAAAATATCCCGAAAGATCTTCTCTTTTTGAGAACTATATACAAAACCAGGCCTCCGAGTATGATGTATTGGAAAACAAAGTAGGTGGTTCGATCATGATTTTGAAAAAAGTAAAAATATAATAAACGGCAGACATACGGATCAGCAGCAGGTAACATGCGGTTTAACCTTGTTGAGCTCGCAAGCTCGATTGGTGTGAGGTGGTTATTTTTTGACCAGAAAGTGTTCATACGGACTTTATCCTATCCAAAAGCCAATTTGCCGACCCTTAGCAGTAATATACAAACGACCAGTAAAAAAAAGAAAATTAATGTTTTATAACGGAGCGAATTGCGATATTTATATAGGAAAAGGTGCTGGGAAAAAATTGTTGAATGATATTCAAAATGCCAGAAAATCTATAAAAATTGTTTCGCCGTATCTTTCACCTTTTTTAATTTCCGAATTGATAAGTTTGCATCAACGAAATATAGAAGTTGAGTTGATCACAACAGATAATATCGAAGACTTTTCCGGAAGTTATGAAAAAAATATCCATAAACTTATCATACAAAATAGAGAAACCGACCAAAAAGCTGTTGAAAAACGTAAAAAATGGAAAAGCATTGTTAATATTCTGACTTTTATTGATATTGTAATTTTGGTACTTTTAATTGGAGTCGCATATTTTATGAAAGACATGAAAGTTGCCTGGGGGCTTATTCCTTTTATTATCATATTTCTCGTTATCAGGTTGTATAAAAATAAAATAAAGAATAAACGGATTTATTCATATTGGTATTCGCAACTATTTCCCTTTAAAGTGTACATGTCGCCTAACACAACAAATTTAAGCGACACGTTTATTCACGGAAAAATATATCTGATTGACGACCAGATTGTATATTTAGGTTCACTGAATTTTACAGCAAGTGGAACCAGGCACAACTATGAAACCCGAATAAGAACGACAGATACAAATGCAATTAAAGAAATCAAAGAAGAACTTTACCATTTAATGAACCATTCTGATTTACCCGAAAGAGATATTCAGTTTTGGGGTAAACAACTATATCAGGAACCTATAAACTAAAAATATTACTATTAGCATGTGCTGAACATTCATTAAAAAACGGACATGAACACATTCGAAATTTCAGTAAAAAGATTTGATGAATTCGCATCGGAATATGCAGAAAAATTCATGAATATAGATTTATACCGTGTACACCTGGATAGATTTTGTGATTTGACGGAAAACAAGCAACCAAAGATTTTAGAATTAGGTTGTGGGCCCGGAAATGTTACCGGATATTTAAAACAAAGGTTTCAGAATTCTGAAATTATAGCAATAGATCTGGCTCCCCAAATGATCGATCTGGCAAAAAATGCTGTAAATGGGGTTGATTTCAGAGTAATGGATGTAAGGGAGATAAAAAATTTAAACATTCGGTTTGATCTGATCATGTGTTCCTTTTGCCTGCCTTTTCTTTCAAAAGAAGACGCATTTCAACTGATTGCTGATTGCTCAGAAAGATTAGAACAAAAAGGATTGCTCTATCTTAGCACAATGGAAGGAAATGAATCCAAAGCTGGATTTGAACCAACCTGTTTTTCAGGAGATTCAGAAGTTTATTTTAATTACCATGAACAACAATGCCTGGAAAAGGCATTATTGGAGAATGGATTTACAATTGAATACAATATTCGTCAAAGTTTTCTGGAACCAAATGATGATATTACCATTGATCTGATGATGATTGCGAAGAAAAAATAATGAACAAGTAAATAATATATAGTGGATAAGGAACAGTTTATGACCCTGTTGCTATTGGACGATAAACAGGAAAGCATGATCCGCAAATATTCAGGAAAAGAGATTAGGTCAGAAACCAAATAATAATCGAAGTTTTAGAAAAATTTATGAACCTTAAACGCATCACAAACAGTAACAATAAAGACGCACAAAGTCTTATATCCCTTCATAGCGAGACTTTCCCTGAATATGAAAGGTTTCAGGAAACACCATTGTTGGCAAATCTGATCGATAATGCACCATCCATGCAGTTCAACGGCATCTACGACGATGAAAAATTGGTCGGATTCTTCATTTATTGGAATCTGGATGATTCATATTATATCCATTTTATAGCTGTTTTTCCGGAAATGCGAAATCGAAAAATAGGACAAAAGGTATTGGATTGGGTTTCAGTGAATCTACATTTTCCTGTATTTCTGGAATCTGAAATACCTTATGATGAAATCACTACCCGCAGGCTCAACTTCTATAAAAGGAATGGTTTTAAGGAACTGGCTAGTGACCCAGCGATTCTTGCCGATGTGCGTAGAGGCGGTCATGAATTATGGCTTATGGGAACGCAGGAAGTGGATGATCTAACCCCTTACCTGATCAAGATAAGAGATAAGGTTTATTACGCAACAGGAGAATAGTTGATCTTCCCTGATTTTCTTTATAACTTCTAAAGCTGCCTTAATGTCGAGAATACATTTTCACCCACAACAAACGACTATCCGTATTTACCATGATATGCCGGTTTATACCTTTTACCAGGGTAACATACGACACTGGCTATTTGTCTATCAAAACTCATCAAAACATTGAAATTAAATCTCAAATCGTGTCTACATTAACGTCTGTCAGGAATTATGTTTATTATTGTGTTCTACTGATTGTCTGTTAAGTCCATTGTATAAGTTTTCATGATTTATATGATTGTCAATCATAAAGATACGAAAATAAACCCAATTAAACAACTGATAATCAGTAGTGTTTTTTATTTAATTCTTATTTTTAAACAGCTTCTAAGTAATATGCAAAATAATTTAATAAGGAAATTTATGAATTCGTTGAAGTTAATTTTTGGAACATTGTTTCTATTTTTCTGCCTAAGTATATCTGCGCAGAATTCGCCTTTTCGCTTTGGTGTAAATGCTGGTATTAACACCTCCAATGCAATGATTGGAACTGTTGAAACAAATGGCACTTCATTTAGACTTGGCTATCAAATCGGTGTTACGGTTGATTATGCTATTTCTCAGGAGTTCTATTTGCTATCTGGATTGTCTTTTATCTCTAAGGGTTCTAAAATAGAAGACCTTGTTTACATGTCTTATGATGGAGGAACTCCAGACTTCACACATAAATTTGAACAACAATACCTGCAATTACCTTTATATGGGGCATACAAACTAAGTCTGTCCAAAGATTTTAATTTAATGTTTGGTGCGGGTCCTTATTTTGCTTATGGAATAGGAGGGAAAACTAATGAGACATTAAATGGCGGAAGTGTTTGGGGAGATGGGACATCTGAACGTGAGTATAAAACCTTTGGAAAAAATGACGAATATTCATATTATGATAGACTTAAACGATTTGATTTTGGATTAGGCGCTTTGGTCAATCTTGAATACAAGAAGATTAATTTCAATATTAGCTATGAACAAGGCATTACCAATATAGCCAAGAATGATAGCTATAAATACAGAAATTATAGTTTGGCTTTTTCTGTTGGGTACAAATTCTAAATAAAATGATGACTAGTCCTAAATAAGCGTTACAGTTTTATAGGCCCAAAATACATGATTTCCCAGAAGGTGTCCCAAAAGGATGCCTTCTTCTCTTTGTCCCTATCTTGTCCCTTCTAAAAACTATAAAGCCTAACAATCATTCGATTATCAGGCTTTAAAAGTACCCAGGGCCGGGATCGAACCGGCACGAGTGTAACCTCACTGGTGTTTGAGACCAGCGCGTCTACCAATTCCGCCACCTGGGCGAGGTGTCATTTGCGGGTGCAAAGATATATGATTCTTGATTCCGACCAAATTTTCAATTGAAATATTTTTGAATAATCTTACCGGAATAATAACAAAAGCACGATTAAAATGTAAAGTTCCAGGTAATTGAGGGAACAAAAGAGAATAAGTAAACCATTTCCGCATAAGTCACATCGGGGTTATCCTCCTCCTGCCGGAAAGTAATGGTCCACGGGTTATGGCGTCCGTAAGCGTTGTACAATGAAAAATTCAATTCACTTTTAAGGCGTCGTCCCGGTTTGGGTTTGAACGACCAGGTGGCAGACAGGTCGAGCCGGTGGTAATCAGGATATCGATATTCATTACGGCCCGAATAAACAGGCACATAACGTCCGTCGATCTCATAACGCCCTACCGGATAAGTTACCGGGGTACCGCTGGCATATACCCAGTTAGCCGATACCACCCAACGGGGAGATAACTCATAATTCAATACAATGGAGACATTGACAGGCTTATCATAAGGCGAACGATACCATTTTCCCTTATTGACCTCATCCACCTTCCGGGAAGCTGTGGCATAAGTATAACTCACCCATCCGTTCAGTTTTCCTTCGTTTTTACGGATCATCAATTCTAATCCATAGGCTTCACCCTTTCCGAAACGGATCTCCTGTTCCAGATCAGAATTGCCCATCAAATCCGCATGATCCTTGAAATCAACGACATTACGCATGTCTTTATAGTACAATTCGACGGATGTCTCAAACTGGTTGTCGAAAAAGTTCCTGAAATATCCCAGGGCATACTGGTCGCATATCTGGGGCTTGACATTCGGCGTGGAAGGAAACCATACATCCAGCGGTGAACCTGCGGAAGAGTTGGAAGCAAGCTGTATGAACTGGGCGGTCCGGGAATAACTGCCTTTCACCGAGTTCTTATCATTGAACGCATAGACAAATCCGATCCTGGGTTCCCACTGCCCTGTGGTATGGAATATCTTACCTTTGGCATAGGTCACCGAATCGCTGACCTGGTAATTATCCAACAAATAGAACTGTTCCCCGTTACCGATGTTCTGGAAAAGAGTATAACGGACACCATATTTTACCGTCAGCTTCTTACCGATCTTACTTTCATTGGAAAGAAAAAACGCATGTTCCAGAGCATATTTCATGGGGTCGTGAAACTGTGTGATAATAGACAGGTCTCCTATCCCACCCCCCTTACCCGGGGAAAACATATGGTACAAAAGATGATAACCGAATTTCATGTTATTATTGGGATTCAAATGCCAGGTGAAATCCGCTTTAAATCCGAAATCTTTCATGTTCGATTTCCAATCCATGGCTATCTGTTCACTCAGTTCGGCTTTCAGGTAATAATCGTAAAAACTTCCGACCAGGGTATAATTAGAAAATAACTTGGGAGAAAAAATATGGTTCCACCGTAAAGTCACTGTTTGATTGCCGAAATTCATCCCGGCAACTTTATTCCTGAATTTATCCCTTCCCATATAAGCAGCCAGGAATAAACGGTTGTTCTCATTGATACGATAATTCAGTTTACCGTTCATATCATAGAAATAAAGGGTAGATTTCCGTAGATCCTTATCATTGGCAAAGATCAGAAACATGTCCGCATAGGTCCGCCGGCCCGAAAGCAGGTAACTCGCCTTTTCCGTAAATAAAGGACCTTCAAGGGTGACACGGCTGGAAATGGTTCCGATCCCCCCTGTAGCGGAAAATTTCCGGTTGTTTCCGTCCTTGGTGCGTACATCGAGTAATGAGGACAAACGGCCACCGAAGCTGGCGGGTATATCGCCCTTATATAACTTCACGTCCTTGATCGCATCATTATTAAATACGGAAAAGAATCCCATCAGGTGGGACGCGTTGTACACGGTCGCTTCATCCAATATGATCAGGTTCTGATCGTGTCCCCCGCCCCGGACGCTGAATCCGGAAGATCCTTCAGAGGTAGACTGCACGCCCGGCAATAACTGGATCGCCTTAATGATGTCTACTTCCCCCATCAAAGCAGGAATCCGTTTTAATGTTTTCATCGGGATACGTTCAACGCTCATTTCCGTGCGGGATACATTGGCGTTTCTCCCCTCCGCAGATATCACCACTTCCTGTATCTCATCCACTTTAGGCACCAGCCGGACGTTGATCCTTGTATCATTTACCAGTTCAATGGTTTGTTGGAAATTCTGATAACCTACAAAAGAAAATACCAACCGGTAGTTTCCCGAAGGGATACTTACAGAGTAAAATCCATATTCATTCGCAGAAGACCCGGACTTTAATTCTTCTATATATACCGTAGCTCCGATCAGGTCTTCTCCTGTAACATCATCTACAATATTCCCACTGATAGAAAAACGCTTTTCCTGAGCTAAAACGGATAAACCAACCAGAATCAATGAAAAAATAATGAGTAAATACCGGCTCAACATTAGCTATGTTTAAGAAAGAAAAACACCATCAATAAATATGCCGATAATTAATGTAACTCTGGTATTATTTTTACGTATTAATGATGTATGTGTGATAAGATATTTAATTTCAATATACTTACGTCTTAGACAAATTTATATATGTTATGTTACATTATTTAAACATTAAATACATTTGATATGAATCATTTATTTACAAAAACATTTCTATCCATCATTTTCATATCTGTACTATTTACCTCATGTACCGATAATGACTACGATACAGATGACCTCAACAAGGATGCTGTATGGAGTCCGGGAGGGGTAAGTTTGCCGATCGGTAATCTGAAGAGCATTACTTTGTTGGATGAATTGAACGGATTAATCAACGATCCGTCCGATCCGATCAAAATTGCCGCTGACGGTAGTTTATACCTCAGCTATTCCGGCGACCTTTCATTCAATGTTCCGGAAGTAGAACCGCTGGAAGATGCCGAAGAGCCTATTGCACAGGTAAGCGTGAGTACTTTCGGGTTGGTAACCAATCATCCGTACTCTGATCAGGAAATAGAAATCGCTCCTCATACGAGTTCATCCATCAATTACGAATTTGCAGATCCTGTATATTCGGGTGATGACTGGGAAATTGATGTGGACTCTATCGGACTCGATAATTGTCCGTTGACTGCAGAACTGGAACTATACGGGATCACATTCAATGACCGGGGAACCCCTACATATCTTGAAATAGTGGTCACCATTCCGGCTGCATTTACTTTACCAGATAATACCAACAGGGTAGTCACTAAAAACGTGAATATGTCGGATTTCGTGAATGGAAAATATAACCTTCAGCTGGCGGATATCATTGGATATAAGTACCGGAATGAAATTGAATTGAATTATGGTGTCAAAATACATACCGGAAGCAATACATCCGTTACGACTACAAGCAATAGCTTCACCTTTGACATGAATTTTGTTTCCTGCAACATCAATATGACAGTCATAAAGGGTAAAATAAAAATCGACCAGAATATCGAAGGAAGCAACACCAAAATATCATCTTTCGGTAAAACTTTCGCCAATGATATACTGATTGTAGACAATCCCTCCCTCAGAATAGACGTAACCACCAATTTTGGATTTGACTTTGACCTGACCATGGACCAGTTAACGGCAAAAAAAGATGGAGAGGCGCCGGTGATCATCAATAACACTGTCCCCATGAGTTTTACCAAACCGGCTAACTTCCCGGACATAAAAACCACCTCCTATCTCTATGCTGTCAAAAATGACGGATCTGTCAACAATAACTTCTTTATTCCGATGAATATCGGCTCGCTGATCGATACGAAACCCAACGAGATCTCTTACAACATTGTAGGGAATACCGAAGAGGAAAATGCCTATATTGTGCCTCACAACATGATATTAGACGCGAAATATGACGTCATTGTTCCTTTTGGTTTCAAACAGATGTCTTTAAATATCGACAAGACACTTGAAAACATCTTTGACGAAGATGTTGTCGACCGGTTTTTTAAAGAAGGAA
>JAISOY010000023.1 GCA_031275285.1 Bacteroidales bacterium
TGCCGAATATTTTTGCAGCGGCAGCATCAGCTGCTACAATATCAGCAGAGATGATCTGTGACTTTTCAAGGGAAACATCGCTTGCTGAAACACCTTTGGGACCATTTTTTTTCATCACACGATAACCATCGATAATATTCAGGTCCGGTTTACGGTAAGTGACCATATCTGCAATACATTGCTGGAGGTTATTCTTATGCCAGAAACCACGGTCCCATACAATACCCATCAGGTTTTTCATCGCAAAGGAGACATGCGCTCCGCCATGATGTTTCAATACAGGGACATTAATAAAAACATCACTGTTCAATATCATGTTGTGTACTTTTGCATCTTTAAGCATTTTTCCTTTGGGAATACTCACTTGTTTATATTGGCTTTCGGTAGCTCCGGAAACGACCGTTGCTCCGGCATCTTTTGCCGCTTTTTCAATGCCGCTGGTTGCATAAGCTTTCTGCCATGCGTCGCATGTATTGTCAAATACAAACACCTCTTTTGCGCCTGCCGCCAAACAATGCTCTATAATTTTAGCCACCAGCTCGGGATTGGTATTGGCGCCTAATTCAGGTACCCTATCCCATCCGATATTTGGCTTTACCACTACGGTTTGTCCCGGTTTAACGAAATTTTTCATTCCTCCCAATGATGCAATGCCTTTTTCGAACATTTCCGTCGCCTCGCCACCCATTACGGCTACAAGGTCGTAAGGCGCATTGGGGTTAGACGGGATACTCCCGAATGCTTCTTCCAAAGAAAGTAATGAAAAACCTGTGCCTGCAGTAATTCCTGCGGCTATGCTTTTTGAAATAAAATCTCGTCTTTTCATAGATGAATGATTAATTTTTCTGTTAAAATGTGCTAATGTATTTTATTGGAATCTTTTTATTATCAATGGTTTTTCTATACCAAAGGTAATAAAAAAACCGATGCAACATACATCATTTATAATTATGATATACCTTTATTTAGATTTTTTAACATAATCAATTTGCCTTTACGAAGAACTTTATTGCCCATAAAGATCCTGATATCTCATTCTGAAATTTCAATATCCCGACTCTGTGTATATTTTCGCCATTTTTCAATAACTTGTTCCATATCTTCCGGTAATTCAGATTCAAAATACATACGTTCTCTTGTCACTGGATGATCAAAAGCTAATGATCTGGCATGTAGCGCCTGACGTGGGAGAATGACAAAACAATTATTAACAAACTGTTTGTATTTGGTAAAAGTGGTTCCACGAAGAATTTCATCCCCACCATAACGGGCATCATTGAACAAAGGATGTCCCATATGCCGGAAGTGAGTCCTGATCTGGTGGGTTCTTCCGGTTTCAAGCTGGCATTCCACCAGTGTCACATAGCCCAGACGTTCCACTACACGATAATGGGTCACAGCATGCTTTCCGTCAGATCCATCTTCAAATACCCACATCTGCATCCGGTCTTTCGGGTTACGGCCGATATGTCCGGTAATGGTTCCCGCATCTTCGGAAAGATTACCCCAAACCAATGCCAGATATTTCCGCTCGATAGTGTGTTCAAAAAATTGGCGGGCCAGATGATTCAGGGCATATTCCGTTTTAGCCACTACCAGAATACCCGATGTATCCTTATCTATACGGTGTACCAGCCCCGGACGCATTTCCCCGCTTTGAAAAAGAGGCAAATCCTTTAAATAAAACGTCAAAGCATTGACCAGTGTTCCCGTATAATTGCCATGACCGGGATGTACCACCATACCGGCCTCTTTGTTGATCACAATGATGTGATCGTCTTCATAAACGATATTAATCGGAATATCCTGGGGAATAATGGTTAACTCCCTTGGAGGATGGGGCATCACTACCGATATTTCATCCAGGGGTTTGACTTTATAGTTCGATTTTACAGAACGACCATTCACCAATATATTACCCGCATCAGCAACAGCCTGTACCTTGGTACGTGATGCATTTTCAATGCGATGTGTCAGGAACTTATCAATGCGGACAGGCGTCTGGCCTTTATCGACAATCCAGTGATAATATTCATATAATTCACCGGTTTCTTCCTGTAAGTCATTATCCTGCAATTCAAGGTTTGGTTTTTCCTGAATATTGTCTTCTTTTTGGTTATTCATTTACATGCAAAGATAAATACAAGTTGAAAATTACAAATCAGATTCAATGGATCTTTTTTATTTTTCTTTTAATCAAGTTATTACAAGTTATATGGATGTGATTTTTCATATTATTTTTGTGCCGATGTTATATTTTTGAATGAATGGTGTCTTATTTACAGATGGATATTCGATTATTTAAAACAAACGTACTGCCTGTAAGAGGGAAACTATATCATGTAGCTATGAAGATACTCGGGAATGAGCATGATGCGGAAGATGTTGTCCAGGAGTCGATGCTTAAACTATGGTTGATGCGACAACATCTATCCGGATACAAAAGCATTGAAGCATATGCGGTACAAATGACCAAGAATATCAGTCTTAATAAGATAAGGGCAAGAAAACCGGTTACGGAAAATTGGTTCGACGATGTTCCCGAAACGGCAAGAAAACCGGACCAGCAGGCGGAAGAAAAGGATTCGGTGGAAATGGTCTCGAGGATCATCGAAAACCTTCCGGATATGCAAAAAATGATCATCCAGCTTCGTGATATTGAAGGATATCAGCCCGAAGAAATTGCCGAAATTACTGGCTGTGAAATAGCTACCGTCAGGGTTAACCTGTCAAGGGCAAGAAAGAAAGTAAAAGAAATATTTTTCAGAATAAATAAATTCGACAAGTAATGAAACATAATGAAGAAATAAAGGGATTACTGGAAAAATATTATGAAGGTATCTCTACAGATGAAGATGAACAATTTCTGTATGTGTATTTTTCTTCGGATGAAATCGCAGAAGAATTTGAAGCATACCGATCGATATTCATCTATCTGAAACAAAAAAGAAGTATAAAAGATGACAGGCAATTGCCTGTATATATACCTTCTTTTAAAAAACGCATTATCCGGTATATCATACCAGGAGCGGCAGCAGCATGTATTTTACTGGCTGCGGGATTATATCTGAATCAAAAACATGAAGACGTTTCATGTTCCGGGACATTTGTTATGATTGATGGTGTTTGTTCTGATGATCTATCCCTTGTAAAGAAATATACCATACAAACTATCGATCGTATTACTTCTCCAACAGAAAAGGTATACGATCCGTTGGATTTCCTGGATGAAGAAATTCAATCATATTGAAATCAAGGTGCTATTTATTATTTTCTTAAATATCATTGATAAAGAGAATTACGTTCAGAAAGTATAATATTAATTGTTTTATATTACTTAAAAATACACAATCATGAAAACCCGTTTATTTTTTCTCATAGGATTATGTTTCATTTTATCTACATCTATAAGAGCACAGAGTCAGTTAATGGAAGAATTAATGAAAGAATATTCTTCAAAAGAAGGTGTCGCCTATGTAAATGTGTCGCAACAAATGCTTCAAAACATTTTTGAAGATGTTGCCAAATTACCCGTCCGAATGTCTGCTTCATCACCTGTTCAAATCTCTGCTTCTCGCAGTGCGAGTGCATCTGACATAAAAAAGGAAATTGATGTTTCAGCACCAGAAGCTTTTAGCAGCTTATCCATATCAAAAAAAAATCATGCATCCTTTGTTCCTTCCAAAACTTATTCTGATTTCCGTAATGCATTCAATAAAGCTAAGTTTGAGCAATATATGGAAACAAATAAGGGAAACGACCATGTTATTGGTTATTATCAGAAAAAAACCGGAGGAAAGAGTAATGAAATTTATGTTCTCCGGCAACAATCCAACCATTTTTCCGTGATTTATATAAAAGGGGATATAAATATTAAATATTTAAACATATACCTTCAATATATACGCTCCTATCTTAATAAAATGGAAACCGGGGATTTATTAGATAATTACCAGGGATCCGAAGATATTTTCCGAAGATTCAGGGATCAAAGTATGGCGCGGTTAAGAGAACATTCCTTTGATCTAAAAACAAATCAGCCAAATCATGAAAAATTAGATAGCCTGCTTCAGCAGAGAGTAAGAAAAACACTTAAAGAAATGAAACAAGAACCGGATACTATCTTTGTAAATTAAAAATTACTTATCCGGACCAAATGATAAAACAGGTCAATAACGAATGATCCGGGCTATTGGAAGTTATTTCCTCCCGGGATATACTTCCAAAGCTTTTTCCAGACATTCCAAAGCATGCTCGATATCGGTCTTGTTGATCACATAAGCCATCCGGACTTCATTTTTCCCTAAACCCGGTGTAGAGTAGAACCCGGAACCCGGAGCAAGCATTACAGTCTGGTTGTTGTACTGAAAATCGCTCAATATCCATTGTGAAAACTTATCGGCGTCATCCACCGGTAAGCGGGCCATCGTATAAAATGCGCCCTTGGGCATAGGACTATATACTCCCGGAATACGATTCAGTCCGTTGACCAGCGTATTTCTCCTTTCGATATATTCGTCGTATATTTTTTCATAATATTCCGGCGGAGAATCCAAAGCAGCTTCGGCCAGAATCTGGCCGAAAGTAGGCGGACTTAATCTCGCCTGGGCAAATTTCAATACCGTATCCATCAATTCCTGGTTACGCGTGACTAATGCACCCACCCTTATTCCACAAGCGCTAAACCGTTTCGACATGGAGTCGATCAATACAGCATGCTTTTCCAGTCCATCAATCTGCATGATGGAATAATGTTTGTCCCCGTCATAACAAAACTCACGGTATACTTCGTCTGAAATCAGGAACAGATCATGTTTGACAGCAATTTCAGCCAGTTTTTCCAGTTCGGCACGTGAATATAAATAACCGGTAGGATTGTTCGGATTACAGATCATAATTGCCCGGGTAGCGGGTGTTATCAGGCTTTCCAATTCTTCTACCGGAGGCAGGGCAAAATTATTTTCGATAACCGATTTTAACGGTTTCAGTCCAACCCCTGCAACTGTTGAGAATCCGTAATAATTAGCATAAAAAGGTTCAGGAACAATCACATCTTCATAATGGTTCAAACAGGCCATCATAGTCATTGAGATAGCTTCTGATCCACCATTCGTGATCATGATCTGGTTATGATTCACATTGATATTTTTTTCCTGATAATATTGGGCCAGCCTTTTACGCAAGGATTCAATCCCCATTGAGTGGCTATATTCCACGACTAGCAAATGATTGTGCCGTACCGCTTCCATTCCTATCGCCGGAGTAGGAATATCGGGCTGTCCGATATTCAGGTGGTATACTTTAATACCCCTGCTCTTTGCCTGTTCGGCATAAGGGGCTAATTTACGGATAGGTGAAGGCGGCATAATCCGCCCTTTGGTAGATATCTGAGGCATTGAATTAAATATGAAATTTGTCCGGTAAATGTCTTTTCGATTGATCAACAGAAGACATTCATTTCTGCAGAAACAATAAAGATCTTTACAGACTTAAACACTGCAAAATAAGTACAAATCTTTCGTTATTGAAAATAATTCCCCGATTACTTTGTAAATAAACCGTCTTACGGAATTAATGACTGATAATGAACGATGTCATCGAAATAGCTCCCCCGATCACTTTGTCATTAAAAATTGTGATCCGGTCATTTTCTGTTTTAAGTGCAAGTGCATATATGAGTGGAATATAATGTTCTTCGCTCGGGATGCCCCAATAAGCATGCTTCGATATCCGTCCGTAATCCATCAAAGCTTCTGAATTATTTTCAATGATCCTCTCTTTCAGTAATTCATTTAATTCCAACGCCCAATTATAAGCAAATTCGTGATCGAACCCATTTTTTGTTGACTTAGCCAATCGTAAATTATGAATGATATTACCACTTCCAGTGATAAGGACACCCATTTTCCTTAAAAACAGCAATTCTTTTCCGAGACGGTAATGGTGTTTCATGCTTTTTGTATGGTCGATACTCATCTGTACTACCGGGACATTGTTATCCGGATACATATGTTTCAGGAAAGACCAGGTTCCATGATCTAATCCCCAATGGTAATCTTTCCCGATAGAGTAAATACCCAAATGAGTATATATGATTTCCGATAGAGCCGGCGAACCCGGTGCCGGATATTTTTGCGCATATAATTTGTCGGGAAACCCTCCGAAATCATAAATCGTTTTTGGTCGTTCCATAGCAGTTACTTTTGTCCCTTTTATTGACCAATGTGCAGATATACACAATATTGCCTTGGGACAGGGAAATGTCCTGACAATCCTTCTCCACTCATCAGAAAATTCATTTTTTTCAAGAGCGTTCATAGGATTTCCATGCCCTATGAATAAAACAGGCATTAATTTTTCTGTGGACTTGTGTTCTGTTTTCGCTTCCATGTGTGTCAAATCCGCACTATGATGCAAATAACCTGTGTATTTATCTGCAAGACCGATACATTATGATATTTGCAAATATAGTATAAAAATTCATCTTTCAAAACAATCTACAAAAACCTTGGATTCAGGTGATGAATAATCTCATTTCCGGTCATCAAAAATGATATTTAACATGACTCAGGCGCATTTTAAGAATTATTAATAATTCTTTACTATTGCTTTTTAATCAAGCAGGTGGATATATCAAAGTTATTAATTATATTTGACGGCAGATTAAAAATCTGTTCCATACAATGTTCGTTTCAGACAAACAAACATTGTATGATAAATAAAATTGACCTGTTGTAGAAAAGATTATTTATTATTGAGTAATTTTATTTTTTATAAACCAAAACAAATATCAGAACCAACATGAAAAAAGATGCAGTAATAGGGATAGATATCGGAGGAACATTTACCAAGTATGCCATTATTGACCGTATGGCTAATGTATTGATTGAAGGATCGGTTCCCACGGACCAAACCGATGATGTCAATGAATATCTGAGTACTTTGAAGAAGGCCATTGATAAAACGATCAAAGAAGTAGAGGATACGGTTACAATAAAAGGAATCGGAATTGGAGCACCCAATGGTAACTATAAAAGTGGAAGCATCGAGTTCGCACCTAACCTGAAATGGGCACATGGAAAAGTTGTTCATTTGGTTCAACTACTGCAAAAGCATTATAATATGCCTGTTGCTGTTACCAATGATGCCAATGCGGCTGCTCTTGGCGAAATGATATATGGTGGAGCAAAAGGTATGAAAGATTTTATCCTGATCACTTTAGGAACCGGTTTAGGAAGCGGAATAGTCGTCAACGGGGAGTTGGTCTATGGAAATGACGGATTTGCAGGTGAAGTTGGCCACGTAAGAGTAAAAGACAACGGACGTATCTGTGGATGCGGACGCAGAGGTTGTCTGGAAGCTTATGTCAGTGCACCGGGTATTAAGAAAACAGTCTTTGAATTGTTGGCTGAATATCCCGATCCCAGTGAATTGAGAAAGTACTCGTTCGAGGAAATGGATTCCGAAATGATTTATCACGCGGCTACCCGTGGTGATTTTATTGCTTTGAAAGCATTTGAAATCACAGGTGATCTTTTAGGAATCAAGCTGGCCGATGCCGTAGCACATACTTCTCCCGAAAAAATATTCCTGTTCGGAGGTTTGGCTAAATCCGGTGATTATATTCTTAAACCAACCCGGGAAAGCTTTGAAAAGAACCTGTTGAAAATCTACCAGGGAAAAATTCCAATTGTATTATCTTCACTTCCTGAAGGTAATGTAGCCGTATTAGGAGCAAGCGCATTGATCTGGCAGGAAATTAATCAAAACTAAGATAAAAAAGATGATGCGGGGTATGGGAATTCTTCCATACCTCGTTTTTCATTAAACAAAAAATCTGTGTTTTTATAGCGATTAATATGGCAAAAGGTAAATATAAATATAATCCGGAGTCGTTAAGTTTCGATAAAATCAGGGGAGGTGTGAAAAACACGTTGATCCGGGTTTTCACTTTCGTAACTGCATCTGTCTCCGTTATTGTTTTATGTTACCTTGTCCTGTCTCTTTTTATCGGCACCCCAAAGGAACGGATCTTATCCCGGGAAGTGGATCAAATGAATCGTACAAACCAGGCATTGAGCGAAAAACTGGATCAATGGGAAATTGCGCTGAATGATATGAGGCAACGGGATGACAATATCTACCGGACCGTTTTTGAAGCGGAACCTATTCCCCTATCAATTCGCCAGGCGGGTTATAGTAAAATCAGGCGTTATGAAGATCTGGAGAGTTATTCTAATACCGAATTAATTGCCGAAGTCAGTCAGCGGCTGGATAAGATCACCCGACAAATGTATCTCCAGTCGAAATCATACGACGAACTAATGGAACGCGCCAAAGAACAAAAAGAAATACTACTGACACGACCAGCTATTCAACCTATTGACAACAAGGACTTAAAAAGAACCGCATCAGGATATGGAGACAAGATCCATCCTATTTACGGAACCAAATTTTTCCACAAGGGAATGGATTTTACAGCACCCATCGGAACAGATATCTATGCCACCGGTGATGGCGTTGTCGTCCAGAGTTATGCAATAGGTGACGGTAGCGGTGTGCCGACCGGCGTATCGGCAGGTTTCGGTAACCGGATAGTAATCGATCACGGCTATGGTTATCAGACTCTTTATGCCCACATGGACAAACTGGAAGTGAAGAAAGGACAAAAAGTAAAACGCGGACAAGTAATCGGGACTGTGGGAAATAGCGGAGTATCTACTGGACCGCATCTTCATTATGAAATCCATAAAAACGGTAAACCGGTAAACCCTATCCATTATTATTATAATGATCTGGGACCTGAAGGATACGCATTGATTTTAGACCTGGCAAATGTAGGTAAAACATTCGACTAGAATGGAATACAGCAAAAATACATTCACGAAGTTAATTCCCGGTGAATTAAAGATGCAGGAGAGCATATATATGTGTCCTGTATTCAAGCATTATGCAAAATTCAGAGAGCAAAAGAAAAGATCAAGTCATAAATTATATTACAGCATCAGTGAAGTAGCAACTATGTTCGGTGAAAATACTTCCCTGATACGCTATTGGGAAAAAGAATTTGATATTATCAAACCCAAAAAAAATAAGAAGGGAAACCGGTTGTTTACCCAGCAGGATATTGATAATATAGGTTTGATTTATCATTATGTAAAAGAACGGGGAATGACTTTGAAAGGTGCCCGCCAAAAAATGAAAGAAAACAAAGAAGATTTAGAAAATACCTTTCAAATTGTACAATCGTTAAAGAAAGTTCGTTCCATGTTATTGGAAATCAAAGATAATCTTGATGTCTGACTTATGTTTAATGACTAATTATATGGTAATTTCCTGATCTGGAAGCCCATAAATAATACAACTTTTAATATATCTTAATACATATCCTTAATCATTAAAATTTCATTAAGAAAATTTTCTTTTTCTGTCTGGTATATATTGTATTGACTACCGGTAGGGTCGTAACTATCCAATCATTTTATCCTTTTGCTACTATGACATTTTAGGTCCGGATATCAATGCAGGAAATAGTTTATCAGGCAGATTGGCGGATCAATAAATACCTGCATCTGGGATTGAATCCATATTTTGCTTTGCGGCAGAAAAAAGGGAACAATGTAGGCACCCATTATATGACCAGCATTATTATATCGCCGCATTTTGAAATGGCAGCTGTAGGTGTTGAATTGCCCATTATATACAACCAATTCAAATCTTTCAATGTAGGATTCGGTCTTCGGCTGGGTGCGCTCTGGCTGGGGTCTACCAACTTTTTCAATATGATAGCATCCAATAAATTAAGAGAGGCAAATCTCTGTATAGCTTTTAAAGTTTCTATCCATCATAAAAAATAAGATCTAGATTAATGTTACTTTGCCTTAAATGTGCGTTGTTCCTGACGATGGATAAACGCCATCAACACCATAGACAAAATACAAGCTGTTATAATAGCTATAAAATAAGTATTCCAAGTAACGTCATTGTGCGCTAAATAACCCAACAGATTGTTGGCAAGAATTGCCGTTCCGAAAAAATATCCAAAAAATCCTGTTAACCCGGCTGATGCTCCTGCAGCATTTTTTGGCGATAGGTCTAAAGCCTGTACTCCGATTAACATAATAGGGCCATATACAAAAAATCCTATGGCTACTATGGCTATATTATCAATTAATTGCATATTGGACGTAAACAACCGGATAATATGGTCAACAAAACCTCCCTGCCCGTTTTTCCAATATACCAATACTGCTAACGTTGTCATTCCCATGAATAATATATTCATTATTGCACGCCGTCCTTTAAATATACGGTCGCTCATCCAACCACACAGCAATGTACCAGGTATAGCTGCCAGTTCATAATACATATAAGCCCACCCGGATGTCTTGATATCATATCCTTTCATCTGCTGGAGATAGGCGGCAGCCCAATCCAATACCCCATAACGGACCATATATACAAATACATTGGCAAACGCAACCATCCAAAGAATTTTATTGGTAAATACATATTTAAATATGATTTCTCTGGTGGTCAATACCTCTTCCTGCTTCTTCGAATAATTAATAGGATAATCATTTCTGTATTCTTCTATGGTTGGTAACCCACAAGCCCTCGGGTTATCCCGAATAAGCAGGAAGGCTATTGCAGCGATAAGAATAGCAATCATCGCCGGAAGGAAAAAATATCCAAATTGCATGCTTGCAAACTTTGAATAGCCATAAATGGTAAAAACTGAAAAGCCTAATGCTGTCACAGGTCCTAGCGCCGCTCCCCCTACGTTATGAGCAATATTCCATATTGACATCTTAGTCCCGCGTTCTTTGACCGAAAACCAATGTGTCATTACTCTTCCACATGGGGGCCATCCCATACCTCCTACCCATCCTATAAGAAACTGACAAACAGCCATTGTGGCCAGGTTGTATAAACCCAGCCGGGTGCCTGCCAACATTATAGCTACCGATGCAAGTACAAGACCTAAAGGAAGAAATTTACGGGCATCCGAACGGTCGGATATTCCACCCATAATAAATTTAGATAAACCATAAGCAAAAGCATTCAATGATAGTGCAAACCCCAACGATGACTTTGTTAAACCCATCGTTTCTTCCAATAACGGTATTGCCAGAGAAAAGTTTTTACGCACCAGGTAAAAAGCAGCGTATCCTATAAAAATACCTAAAAAAACCTGCCAACGCATCTTTTTGTATGTAGCATCGATTTCTTCTTTCGGCTTTTGCGGCTTAGGAGGAGGTGGCGATAAAAAATTTTTCATAAGTTATCATTATTGTTTTGATGATCATCATATAAAAATCATTTTATAAAATGTAATTTGCTGCTATTTTATTGTATGTTTCCACCTGTTCCTTTTCCCATGACACTTCTTTTCCTAACTCCTGAGCCATAACGGATGCCACTTTCGGAGCCATCTCTAATGAGGCACGGGCATCAAGATACAATGCACGTACTCTTCGGGCCAATACATCATCTACCGTCATAGCCATTTCTTCACGAACCGCCCAAATGACTTCGGCTACCGTGAAATCAAACTGAGGGTGCAATTTTTCTGCAAAAGCAGGATTCTCCTGTTGCAACCGGACAATCTTCTCTCCATCACTGCCATACACATACAACCAATTACTACGGTCAGTAGTCGGTTTATAGCCATGTATTTTCATTTCCCGGGTAACACATTTCCGATAGTTTAAGCCTGATTTTTTGATGCCCAAATCTACGGTTTCCTGTGCCATCTGCCGGTAAGTGGTCCATTTCCCCCCTGTTATGGTGACTAATCCCGAATCCGATGAAATCAGTTTATGGCTCCGTGAGATTTCTTTTGTCTTCTTTTCATCAGCATTATGTTTCGGTGCAGCCAAGGGTCTCAGACCGGCAAATACACAGAGTACATCTTCACGCTTCGGAGGACGTGTCAGATAAGCTGCTGCCGTTTTTAAAACAAAATCGATCTCTTCTTCCAATGGTTTTGGTTCCAGTACAAATTCTTTCATGGGTGTATCAGTAGTCCCCAAAATCACTCTGTTGTGCCAGGGAACCCCGAACAGAACCCTTCCGTCACTGGTTTTAGGGATCATAATAGCATCATCACCTCCCAAAAACGAACGGTCAACGACAATATGAATTCCCTGGCTCGGACGGACCAAAGGATGTTCTTCCTTATCATCCATCCGGATAATATCATCTACAAATATACCCGTAGCATTGACAACACAACGGGCCTTCAATTCAAAAGTCCCTCCATCCAGTTCATCCTGTGCAATTACACCAGAAACTTTACCATTCTCTTTCAACAAAGATGTAACCCTTGTATAGTTTGCAAGAACTGCTTTCTTTTCAATAGCAGACTGCATCAGATTAACTGCCAGCCGGGAATCGTCAAACTGTCCGTCATGATAAACGACTCCACCTTTTAACTTATTTTGAATGATCTGCGGAACCGCTTTTATCACTTTTTTCTTTCCCAATGGGAGCGAACGCCCTAAGCCCAAACGACCGGAAAGTAAATCATATACCGTAAGTCCAATGGTATAAAAAGGCTGTTCCCACCAACGGTAATTCGCAATGATAAAGCGCTGGTCCTTTACCAGATGCGGAGCATTCCGGCGTAATCGACCCCTTTCTCTCAAAGCTTCGCGCACCAATGCGACATCACCTTTCTGCAAATACCGCACACCCCCGTGTACCAGTTTCGTGCTCCGACTCGATGTCGCTTTGGCAAAATCAGATTGTTCCAGCAATACTGTAGAATAGCCCCTGGAGGCTGCATCAAGGGCAATGCCCAATCCAGTAGCACCACCGCCTATGACAATAAAGTCCCATATTTCTGTTTCTCCGGACTTCAACCGATTCAAGAATTCATTTCGCATCATTCAAATAGTATTATATTTTTTCGATATATTTCGGTATGGGCAAAAGTAAAACAAAAAAACAATCGATACAAAACTTATCGAAACTTTTTTATCAGACTGATCCAATTAATTACAAAATAAAATTATTATTTCTGTATTTATCTTTTTTTTAGATGCTTAAATTCGTTCTATTCCTTATAAACAGGCATGTAACTTTATAAAAAAATCCCCCCAAAACTTGGGAGGATTTTTTTATCATATCGCGTATTTTCTAATATAAAAAGCTAAGCAATATCCCAGCCGCCACTGCGCTACCTATAACGCCTGCTACATTTGGTCCCATAGCATGCATCAATAGATGATTGCTCTTATCATATTCCTGTCCGACAATCTGAGACACCCGCGCACTATCCGGAACAGCAGAAACTCCTGAGTTGCCGATTAACGGATTGATCTTATTTCCTTCTTTCAGGAACAGATTGATGAATTTCACAAAAAGTACGCCTGCAGAAGTCGCAACAACAAAAGATGCTGCACCTAAAGCAAAAATACCTATTGATTTTGCTGTCAGAAAAGACGTAGCCTGTGTAGATGCACCGACAGTAAGACCGATCAAAATGGTCACAATATCGATCATCGGACCACTGGCTGTCGTTGCCAAACGTTTGGTCACACCACTTTCTTTCAACAGATTACCAAAGAATAACATACCTAACAGCGGTAATCCAGTAGGAACAATAAAACAAGTCAAAGTAATTCCGATTAACGGGAACAAAATCTTCTCTGTCTTAGATACCTGACGTGGTGGCTTCATCCTGATCAAGCGTTCTTTAGACGTGGTAAAAAACCGCATAATCGGAGGTTGTATTACCGGGACAAGTGCCATATAAGAATAAGCCGAAACAGCTATGGCTCCCATTAACTCCGGAGCCAGTTTGGAAGAAATGAAAATAGCCGTAGGCCCATCAGCACCACCGATAATACCTATAGCTCCTGCTTCTGCAGGAGTAAAGCCCAATAAAAGAGCAATTGCATATGCCCCGAAAATACCGAATTGTGCCGCAGCACCGATCAGCATAAGCTTCGGGTTGGAAATCAATGCCGAAAAGTCCGTCATTGCCCCGATTCCCAAAAATATCAGAGGCGGATACCAGCCATTTTGAACTCCATGATACAGGATATTCAATACACTGCCTGATTCGTAGATACCGATTTTTAATCCCGGATAAAAGGGAATATTCCCAATGATCATACCAAAACCTATTGGTATTAACAGCAAAGGCTCATATTCTTTGGTTATAGCCAAGGCAATAAAAATCAGCCCAACAACAATCATGATCAAATGTCCCCAAGTAAAATTCGCGAATGCAGTATATTCAACGAACTGGGCCAATTGACTTTGTACAAAATCAAAAAAACCGGAGGAAGCTTCAAGTGCTATCATATCTTACTCTCCTATAACGATTAACACATCTCCTTCCATGACAGCACTACCCTGATTCACTTTCACTTCAGTTACTGTACCTGCCTTGTCGGATTCTATATTATTTTCCATCTTCATAGCTTCCAGCATCAGCACTTTTTGTCCGATGCTTACTTTATCGCCCGGCTTAACAAAAATTTCCAGTATAGTTCCCGGAAGTGGTGATTTGATGGTGCCTGTTTTCGATGTCGCTTTGACCGCTGCTCCCTGGTCAGTCGACGGTACGGCTACCGGACGGACTAATTTTGGGGTTTTCGGTTGTTTAATTTCCTTATCAACAATTACACTGTAGGGAGTTCCGTTTACTTCTAATTGTATGGTTTGTTCCTCAACACTGTTGATTTC
>JAISOY010000024.1 GCA_031275285.1 Bacteroidales bacterium
GGAGTATTGCTGGAGAAGGGACGCATGGGAAATATGGGAAATATGGCGGATGTTATCGAAACATATATGAAATCGGATGGACATTCCAATATACAATCAGAAAGATGTTATGAATTAGATGAGTCAAAGCCATTCCAGATTGAGAAAATTGAAATAATAGATAAAAATGAAAAACAATTGGCTTTTTATGAAGCCCAGGAAGAAATTAGAGTAAGAATACATTGCATCTCCAGAGAACCTATTCCTAATTTGTACGGCTATTTTGCATTACGAAAAGACAACGGTGAATCATTGATTATTTGTGACAGCATAGAGGATGGAAATGATGTCTTTAATAATATGCCTGGTGGAAGGCACATTGTGGATATATTGATTCCTGGAGGATTGATGGCATCTGGGGATTATATTGTATACTTGAATTTTAGCAGTAATTATGCGCATGGTTTTGATGTTGATTCGCCTATGGATGCTCTGATGTTCAAGGTTGCAGATTCTATAAGCGGAAGAGGAAATAAAAGGAATGCCTTAACAGCAATGGTATTATCGTGGTCTGTTGTAAATAAGGAGACACATTAATTGTTAACCACATCGACAATCTTGGTTACCGGTGGGACCGGTTCATTTGGGAATACCTTTGTTCCGATGACATTGCAAAAATACAATCCCAAAAAATTGATTGTTTATTCCCGGGACGAGATGAAACAATGGGAAATGGCAAAAAAGTTTCAGGGAGATGAGCGGGTCCGATTTTTTATTGGGGATGTTCGCGATCGCGATCGTTTATACCGGGCTCTTGATGGAGTTGATTATGTGGTCCATGCTGCTGCCACCAAAATTGTTCCGACCGCCGAATATAATCCTTTTGAATGTGTTAAAACCAATGTTTTAGGGGCAATGAATGTAATTGATGCCTGTATAGACAAGGGAATTAAGCGTTGCGTTGCCCTCAGTACCGATAAGGCGAGTTCACCGGTTAATTTATACGGAGCAACAAAATTATGCAGTGATAAATTATTTATAGCGGGAAATTCTTATTCTGGGAAAAAAAATACTCGTTTTTCCATTGTACGATACGGAAATGTTATGGGTTCTCGCGGTTCAGTAATCCCATTTTTTATTAATCAGGCAAAAACTCGTGTTCTTACAATAACCGATGATCGCATGACACGATTCATGATTACACTTGAACAGGGAGTTGAATTGGTGTGGCATGCTTTTGATGATATGGAAGGTGGAGAAATCTACGTTAAAAAAATTCCTTCTATGAAACTAATGGATATTGCCCGTGCAGCATCAGAAACCGCCAAACTAAAAATAATTGGAATTCGTCCTGGTGAAAAACTTCATGAACAGATGATAGGCATTGAAGATGCTCCTTTCACCTATGAGTATAAAGATCATTTTAAAATTTTGCCTCAAATTCATGAATGGGCTACTGATCCATATCGAATAAAAGAGGGTGCACCTGTACACGAAAATTTCAGTTATTCGTCGGATAATAACACTGAATGGATGACAATTGAAGAACTAAGAATATGGATACAAAAACACAAGAAAGATTTTATCTTTTAAATACATTGATCATAGAGTTATTATGAAGAGAAGGCTTTGTGAAAAATATGATGTCGTATTTTATCCCCTATAGTCGGCAATGGATTGACGAAGCTGATATAAAAGCGGTCCAGGACATTTTGCAGTCCGATTATCTTACTCAGGGACCAGCCATTGAATTATTTGAAGACGCGATAAAACAAGTTACTGGTGCTAAATATTGTGTAGCAGTGTCTAATGCTACACAGGGTTTGCATATAGCTGTTGCGGCCCTTAAAATTGAAGAAGGTGCCGAAGGTATTACCACGCCGATTACCTTTGTGGCGTCTGCCAATTGCCTACTTACTAATAATCTGATACCGGTATTCGCCGATATTGATCCCAAGACATATAATATCTTTCCAAAAGAAATTGAAAAAAAGATAACAGCAAAAACAAGGGTTATTATTCCGGTTGACTTTGCAGGACAGGCTGTTGATATCGATTCCATTAGGCAAATCGCCGACAAACATCATCTATATATTGTGGAAGACGCCGCCCATGCGATAGGTTCAAATTACATTGATGGTAAGCCTGTTGGTTGCTGTCATAAAGCGGATATGACTATTTTTTCGTTTCATCCGGTGAAAACAATTACCTGTGGAGAAGGCGGCGCCATAACAACTAATAATGAACTTTTATATAAACGATTGTTAAAACTGCGAACCATAGGTATTACAAAGAATGCTGCCGAATTGAGTAAGAATCCCGGCCCTTGGTATTATGAGATGCAAAGTCTGAGTGGTAACTACCGCATGACCGATATTCAGGCTGCTTTAGGGTGCAGTCAGTTATCTAAATTAACCCTTTTTAAGCAGCGGCGCCGAGAGATTATAAATCGATATAATACTGCATTCATGGACAATCCGTATATTATAACTCCCCATGAAGAAAAAAATAATGAAAGTTGTTTTCATTTATATGTATTAAAAATTGATTTTGAGAAATTAGGGAAAACCCGAAAACAAGTCATGGAAGAATTGAGAGAGAAAGGGATCGGGACACAAGTTCATTATATACCGGTGAATAGTCAACCATATTATAAAGAAAGATATGGTTATAAAAGAGAAGATTATCCGATCACGGAAGATTATTATGACAAAACACTTTCACTACCGCTTTATCCAAAAATGAATGATCGTGATATAGTATATGTGATACAACATTTGGCAACCGTGTTGGAGATAGGGAAAAATTTAAAATGAATATCGTCGTAATCATTCCAATACGCGATGCTAGTAAACGAATCTCGTAGAAAGATATGAAAGATTTTTCGGTAAGACTTCTTCCAAAAATAACCATTACACACAATTTTGGAATCAGGTTATACCCTGAAACAGTACGGACAACGCTCAAACAGATGGGATACAAAATGCAGGGTAACCGGAAGGTCAACAGCAGCGGAGCTAATCATCCTGACCGGGACGCGCAATTTCAGCAAATAAAGCGGTTAACGAAAAAAAGCGCTCAAGAGCAAAAACCCGGTAATCTCGATTGACACCAAGAAAAAAGAGGTGCTGGGAGCCTATAAAAACGGGGAAAAAGAGTGGCATAGGAAGGGAGAAAGCCCCGCAGTGGCCGATCATGATTTTATTCCTCCCGATGTACCCCGCGCCTATCCATATGGCATATACGATTTGAAAGCCAATACCGCCTTTGTCAATGTGGGAACCGACCATGACACCAGCCGATTTGCCGTTGCCCCTATACGCGCATGGTGGAAGGCAATGTGGCATATCCGCACGCAAAATATATTCTGCTCCTCGGTTGTAAATGACTATTCTTGTTCAAAGTTACAGTTATGGATTATCAGAATATGAAATTATGTTTGGGTACTGCACAATTTGGATTAGCTTATGGTATTAACAACAAGCAGGGCAAAGTACATCACGTAGAAGTTGAACGTATCTTAAGATGTGCTTATAAAAATGATATTACATTACTCGATACGGCATCGGCCTATGGTGAGAGTGAGCTAATTTTAGGAGAAGTAAAAAATAAAATCAATAAAGAATTTAAAATAATAACAAAATATCCCGCAAATCAGCAAATCAGTCCATTTATTTGGATTAATTGCTCCTTAGAGAAGATGCACGTTAAAAAAGTGTATGGCTATTTATTTCATAATTATTCTATCTTTCAAGAACATCCTGAGTATATCGAAGATATGCTAAAAATAAAAGAAAGTGGCAAAGCAAAGAAAATAGGATTTTCGTTGTATTATCCTACAGAGATTGAATATATATTACAAAACAATATCCCCTGTGATATAGTCCAGGTTCCTTATAATATCTTTGATCAAAGATTTGAGAATATTTTTCCTGATATTAAATCAAGAGGTGTAGAGATACATATTCGTTCAATATTTTTACAGGGTTTGCTTTTTATTCACCCCGATAAACTTGATGAACATTTTACCGGCATAAGGCATTTGTTACATGAGTTATCTGATTTTTCAACAGAAAACAAACTGTCAATATCTGCTTTGTGTTTAGGATTTGTAAATGCGAATAAATATATAGATAAAATCATTATAGGTGTAGATTCGGTGAGTAATTTAAAAGAAAATATTCATAATTACAATAGCTTGTCTAATATAACAATAGATTATCAACAGTTTAAATATTTTTCTATAACCGATGAAAATATAATTTTACCTTTTCAGTGGAAGAAATAAAGTAAAATTTGTTATGCAAAATATTATAGCAATTATTCCTGC
>JAISOY010000025.1 GCA_031275285.1 Bacteroidales bacterium
TCTGATTTTCTGCGGCCTTTTTCCCAGGTATGATAAGGCTTTAATCCGATCATCACCTCAATATGCGAAAATGAGAACGGACATACACCTTCGTCGTCCCGTCCAGTCTGAGTCATTACATAGGTTACCTCGTCATAATTTTTGAGTTTATCCCTTAGTATGGTGGCCATTTCCGAAGATTTTTCGAGCGACATGCCGGGAGGAAGCTGTACCTGAAGCCAGATACTCCCTTCGTCAAGATGAGGCAAAAAGTCTTTTCCCACATATACCGAGAGTCCGATCACTGCAACCAGAATAGCAGTAGTGGGAAGTATGATCTTTCCCGGGGCGGCGATAATTTTTGCAGTCCGGCTTTTGTACATTTCTGTCAGGCATTCGAGCCAGCGGTTATGATAGACCTTTTGAGGTTTTCGGTATGCCATAAAAGCCAGTCCGGGAATCAGGATCAACGCTGACGCCAATGCTCCCAACAGTGCGAAACTGAGTGTAAATGCCATTGGGGTAAAGAGTTTTTGTTCGACCCTGTCGAATGCAAACAACGGCAGGTAAGCGATAATGATGATCAGCGTTGCAAAAAAGATGGGTTTTGCCACTTCTGCAGCACGTTTTGCGATGCTTGCCTTCTCCAAAGGCTCATCGGGATCATCCTCCCTCTTTTTAAGGATAGTTTCCATCATTACGATCGTACCATCCACAATAATACCGAAGTCAATCGCTCCCAAAGAGAGTAGATTTGCAGGAATATCGGTCAGCCACATCAGGATAAATGCGATCAGCAGCGAAACAGGAATGGTAATGGTGGCAAGCAACGCCCCTTTCGGGCTTCCGAGAAAAATGATCAATACGCCGATAACCAGTAATATGCCGAATAAGAGCGTATGCGAGATGGTATTCAGCGTAGCATCGACCAATTCGGTCCGGTCATAAAAGGTATGGACCTTTACGCCTTTAGGTAAGATATGGGTATTCAAATCATCAACGGCTTCGCTTATCTTTTCGAGTACCCGGGAAGGGTTTTCATAACGCAACAATTGCACCATGCCTTGTACCCCGTCTTCATAGTCTATATCGTTATCGACATAGCCCATAATGCCCTTTCGTTCGAGGTTTCCATATTTTAATTCACCCAGATCCTTAATATAGACGGGTGCTCCGCCAACAGTCTTTACTACGATATTGCCCATGTCCTGTAAATCACGCACAAGCCCTACGCCGCGTACCACGTAGCTTAGATCGCCGCGGATAAACGTACTGCCTCCTGCATTGGAGTTGTTACGTTCTATGGACTCAGTAACTTCACCTAGCGAGATATTATATTTGATTAATTTATTGGGGTCTATTTCTATTTGAAACTGTGTGGTAATACCACCGAAATTTGACACATCGGCAATACCGTGGATCTGCCTCAAACGGGGAATGATTACCCAGTGGTTGAGTTCGGTAAGTTCCCGCAGGCTTTTGTTTCCTGCAACAACATACCGGTAGATTTCGCCTGTGGGTGAGGTCAGCGGGTCGAGTCCTGGCCTGGCATCAAAAGGTAGATCGATGTCATTGATGCGTTCCAGCACCCGTTGTCGTGCCCAATAATCGTCTGTCCCATCCTCAAAGACAAGTGTAATTTTAGATAAACCGAAAAAGTTCTTGCTCCGCATGATTTTCAGGCGCGGGATCCCGTTGAGTTCCCGTTCAAGGGGAATGGTTATCTGTTGCTCTATCTCCGTGACCGCGAGTCCCGGCACTTGTGTAGCAACACCGACTGCTACATCGGCAATATCAGGATAGGCGTCAATGGCTAGTTGCCGCCAGGCGTAAATTCCAATGCCCGACAACAGTACAAATATCGTCAACATTAACCAGCGACGATCGAGCAGGGTATTCATCAATTTTTCCATGGATCTACATATTTAGAAAAATTCCACCCTTGATAACTATATTTTCACCTTCGGCTACACCGCTGATAATACGCACATCATCCAGGTTAACGGTCTCGGTTTCCACTCTTCGGCGAACATATTTACCCTTTGCTGTTTCAACCAGTACATAATCGTTATCCAGTTCCTGCATGATGGCAGTAGACGGCAGAATGATCGTTTTTGTCGGGGAACTTAGAAAATGAACCTCGCAGAACATTCCGAGTTTCAGTTCCCGTTCGGTATTGTCGCAAGCAACGATCACTTCGAGTGAGCGGGTTTCCTCGTCCAGCATTTCGCCTATATGGTAAATGGTACCCCAGATGATTTTATCGGGACGGGCATCGGTAAATACTTCAACACGGTCGCCATGCCTGATTGCTCCGAAATATTTTTCTTTGACGAGCGCGGCAACCCAGACATGCGATAGATCGGCAACTATAGCCAGAGCCTCTGAATCTTCCTTTGCATAGCTTCCGATGGTAATATTGCATTTCACGATCTCGCCTGAAATGGGAGAAACAACTCTCAAAGGATGTCCCATTTGAAGTGAAGCCGGATCTATATTAAATATCTGAAGGGTTGCTTTTGCCTGTTCTAACTCCTGAGTAGCAATATCCGCTTCACTTTGGGCCTGTTCCAGATCCTTTTGAGAAGCAACGCCATTGGCAGCTAACTCTTTTTGGCGGTTATAATTCCTTTGAGTGAGCTCGTTTGCCGATCTGGCAGCGAAATAAACTTTTGTAGCTTCGTAAAATTCAGGAGAACCCAACTCATAAATTGGAGTCCCTGCATTAACCTTTTGTCCCAGTTGGACATACGATTTTGATATTCGTCCTGCAAACGGAGAAGCAATTTCCGCAAATTTCCCTGAAACCGGGCGAACGGTTCCAATGGTTCGGAATTCTGCCGAAAAATCCTGTAAACGGGATTTTTGGACAACTATTTCTTTAAAAATAGGCGAACTTTCTTTTACCGTTATAGTGTCGCCATCAAACCTCACATCCATCGCCTCCTTTGTGGCTTCGTTATTGCCACAGGCAGCCATAAGTAATATACATACGGATACCCAGATATATTTATACATAAATTATTGCGTTATAAAATGATACTTATAATTAATAATTGTGTTGTGGCAAATACCTGCCACACATGGAGAACCTGCACTCCGTTAAAACCTATATTTCAGGCATAGATATCCGGCTATTTTGTAGTTTACGGATTGTTTTGACTGATTCTGTGGCTGATCGATCAGCCGGGTTTTAGCGTTGCGGGTTTTTGAAATTATAAGTAAAATGCAGGAGGGGCACGTAAGTTATAGTAGTTTACAGTTCTTAATACAATATGGGAACTGTGTCGTTGAATAAATGTAAAAAGAAGTATACTGGCTATTCCTAAAGAAAGGAACAGAATGATGTCAATAGAAAAAGAATTAAACTGGGCGATCGTATCCAGGGCTGCCTTATCATGAGTGTGATCAGGCGTTCCTTCCGAAGTTTTTGAAAAAGGATGGGAATGGGTAACCGAGTAATTGAGGTAATGATGGGTATGGATAAAAGCGGTATTCCCAACATAGAAACCTATGTGGAGAAGGATAAGGAAGGTCTTTAATAAAATATTATTTCGTATTATTTCCACCCGATCAATTTAGGATACAAAAATATATTTTTTTAGGGAGTAAAAGGTAAAATTCAGGCTGAAAAAACAGATACTGCCCATAATTATGTGTAAACAGCAAAATCTACAAATAACCGGATGAAGGTTTAAATCTTCATCCGGTTATCTGATATCTTCAAGGATCACATTTACATTAACCATTCTGATTACAAAACACAGAAAAGGCAGGTTATTTATTGTCCGGTTATTTAGAAATGTTTCAAAAACTTACGTTCTGAAATACGAACTGTTGATCAGGCTCAGTCTTGTATTTTTTCAGATGCGGTGAGTAAGTTTTTACGTCTACTGTGTGTTTTGCCGGGTCGATAGTCAGTATCCTGAAATAACCTTCGTCACCATGGATACCATCAACGCCATGTTGGTAATTGGCCAGCATCTGGTATACCTTATTGCCGTGTATGCCTTCGCTTACCAATGTCCCGACACCATCATGCAATACATGTCCGCTGAATACGAAAAGGATGTTGGTATAACGACTCACCAGCTTGTCCCATATTTGTTCTCCGTTATTTACTGCATTGGCACAGGTATCCTTGCCTATACCATAGCTTTGCGGCAACCATTTATCGCCTTCGCCCATGCGTGTATCGTCCGAATACATATAAGCGTGGGTATTGATGATGATTTTGTGTCTGGAATGTTGCTGGACCACATCAGCCGCCCAGTCGAGGACACAATTGCGAGGGCCAAACTCGAGCGAGAGGATCAGCCAGTCGATACCTCCTGCATGGAATGTATGCCAGGTGTTGTCAATTTTCCCGGTTTCGTATGCACCGCCAAATCCTTTTTGCTTGCTGTATTTACTATAAGGAAAGTAGTGATTGAATAAGTCGGAATTACGTGTGTCTGTCGAACCACGGGTTCCCAGGTCGTGGTTTCCCATAGCAATGGTATAGGGCACTATACCGTCTAGCAGTGACATGGCTTCAACGGCCACTTTCCATTGTGCGTCGATATTATTATCGGTAACATCGCCTTGTTGGAGGACAAAAGCGAAGCTGTCTGCATTGGCAGCGATCCACTCTGTTTGCGAACGGAATACTTCGGGATAAAGACGCGAGTATGTTTGCGTATCGGGCATCAGTGCCAGCTTAAAGGGTTGCGGCTTCGAGCACGAGAAAAGGAAAAACAACGAGCATAAAGCAATCGTCTTGAAAAGATAATTTATTTTAATCATGTGGGTTTTATATTTAATAAATAAATTAAGCACTCAGTGCTATTTATTATTTTCTCAAATCGCATTGATCAAATTAATTACGATTATAAAATATGTCATTATTTTATTAGTATTACTTAAGAATTAATTTGATGCATTTTTGCGTAACCAGGGAAAACAAGCAAACAAAGGATAAGCTAATTTTCGACATGTACCTATAAAGGGGCTGATAATTTTTTATCTGTTTCCTTGCGAACGTATAAGTCTTTACTCCTTGTATTTACGTCTGGAATCGGTTTCCTTTCCCTGATCAAAGGATATTGATACCAATACGCTACAGAGCAGACATCGTCCGAACGTAAATAGAAAACATTGTCAGGATTGCGCCGTGGGTGGTCAATAGGCATAAATATCAACGAATCGCCATATTTATCCCTGGCTTTGTTGATATGAATCAATCCCATCTGCTGGACATCGACCCGGATATCATTCTTGAAATAAATCGGATCATTTACATGAAACCGGTACAAAGAACAAAAATCAGATTCTACCAGCGGAGCACCTCTGTATGGGGCACAGTGTGCTTCCAATCCCCAGGCGGCGCCAAAATAATCCTCTATACCTGTTCCACAGATGGTGGGATACTTTGTATCACCGTCCAGGTATATCTTCACTTCGCCTTCGCCCCACCATCCGCTGGTGAGCGGCCTAACGCCGACAACACATCCGAGAAATACACCCTTGGCCCCTTTTGTTTCCATGATGGTGAAATCGCGGCCATACCGGGTAGGATTTTCCCTGTTGAATGAAGCATGAAACCGGCCGTCATCTATGGCTACTTTATCGCCAAGTGTGAAGTCGACCTGATAAAAAAACCAGTCGATATCCACTTCCGACTCATTGGTAACTGTGATCAGGGCGTGATCGCCGAATGGCATCGGAATATCGCAGTTATAACCCAGGCTGGGTTGGACGGAGACCAGTTGCGAAGTCATGAATATTCTTGCTCCATGTGCTATCCCGAAAAAATCGGACAGAGGTACTTCAACGCTGGGTACCTTACTGTTTTCCCAATACATCCTGAGAATTACATTTCGCAGGTATTCAGGTTTATTATGAGGATTAAAAGTGCACCAAATGTGCCGTACCATCCCCGGACCCTTTGTATCAAGTAATGTTGCCGTTGCTCCTTTCTGGAAATTTCTGATGGCGGGATCACCTTTCAGTCCGTTTTTGGTCATCCCACCTTTTCCTTTTTCAGCACGAACATTTTCGGCAGAGGCTGCCCTACTTTCCAAATCCTTAAGTTTGTAAAGTTGTGCTGTACCATTTAATGAAAAATAAAAAAATAATATGATTAAGAAAAATATCCGTTTCATTTTTATCCTGTAATTAATTGTAATGAATTATTCATCAAATGCCCTGTAGTCAACTGTTCCCCATTTGTTGACAGTATATCCCCATTGCTTGATATATTCATCGCCGGGCAGGAATTTGTCATTTCTTTCCTCCAGCAGTTGCATTAGCAACCGGTCTAATTTGCCGCGTACTTTCATGCTTTTCTGGTCAGCAACCAGATTATTCATCTGGTACGGGTCGGCTACATTGTCATACAATAACCATGGGCCTTCCAGGTCCCTTACATAAGTGTAGCGGTGTGTCCGGACGCCTCTATACTCTTTACCGCCATTACGCCGCTCCCATTCGCCGAAAGGAGTAATACACTCTATCAGTGTTCCTTTTACCCTATCTTTTTCTTTGCCAAGAAGAACTGGACTAATATCACGGCCTTCTACTGAATCGGGTATTGAAATATCCGACATGGAGAGTAATGTAGGCATGATATCATGGACATTGAACAATACATCGGATGCTTTTCCTTTGGTACCCAAAAGCCTGGGATATTTCAGCAGAAAAGGAACCATGATAGATTCATCCCATGGTTTCTGTTTTCTTTGTAAACCCTGTGAACCAAGCATATCCCCATGATCTGAAGTAAATACAAAAATGGTATCTTCCTCCAGTCCGTTTTGCCTGATGGTTTGCTGTAGATCGCCTACACACTTATCTAATGCCGATATGTGTGCATAATAACCTCTGATGTCCTTTATTGCTTGTTCTTTACGATTTTCGGGGACATTGGGGCGCAGGGTAATTTCCTTGTCTGCATACAGTTTTTTATATTCTTCGGGCGCTGTTTCATACGGATTGTGCGGTGGTCCCCACGATAAAAACAAAACAAAAGGTTGTTCGGAATGTGCGTGTTGTTCGATATATTTTTGAGCATCTTTGGTTTGTGCAAATACATCGTAACCATCCCATACTTTCACATGTTCATTATTATTGTCGTAGTATTTCGAATGATTGTAGTTATGCGTACATTCCAGTACCTTAAAGTAATCGAATCCCTGGCGATGAGATTCAGGTATATACTTACTCCGACCGTTACCATTCACATGCCATTTACCGATATAAGCCGTGTGGTATCCTGCAGCTTTATATAGTTTACCGATAGTTTTGGCATTTGGGTCGAGGGTCACATCGTTGAGGAACAATCCGTTGGTCAGGGCATACTGTCCGGTAAGCAACGATGCCCGGTAAGCTGTGGATACAGGCATACAAGCAACGGCATGGGTAAAACGAATGCTTTCGTTGGCAAGTTGATCAATGTTTGGGGTCAACACGTCCTTATTTCCCATATAACCCACATCCTGTGCCCGCCATTGATCGGCAAGAACAAAAACAAGGCTGGGACGGCGTTTCGGTCTGCCGAATGGTAACGCAGAGCCGTAGCACATCAATGCCCCCACGCCAATTGCCGATTGACGGATAAAATGTCTTCTGGTAATCATTTGTTTGTTTTGTTGGTTTTTGCCATTTTCATGGATTTTATACTATTCTGTTCCTCTATGTAATATTCTGTCAACGTTGAACAAGAAAGCGGTGTTTTCCCGATCCTGCCTGCAGTTTTACAAAGATACCATCAATCGTTCCTTTTTGTGCAACCCCATTCATGATTATTTGCTGTTTCCTATCAAATAGCGGCAACCATACTTCTGCAACTGTATTGGCAGGAATTTCAATCTCCATTTCGAATTTTGTGCCGGGTGTGTTGTTGAATGATACTTTTATGTTGCCACGAATACTAGGCACGACAATTTCAGCATGAGACAATGAGGATGGCTGTGGTTTGATGCGTATCTTGCGGAAACCAGGTTCCAGAGGTTCAATACCCATCAGTTTACGCGGAATAATATTGGCAGGAACGGCACCCCATGCGTGGTTCCAGTCTAAATTGGGCTTATAATTGCGGCCCCATGCTTCGAGCGTAATGGTAGAGCCTGCGCGGATCATGTTGTACCAGCTGCGTTCGGCGGTTGACGATAGCAATTGAAATCCATAATCGGAGTCGTTCCCATTGTACACGGCATCCATCAGGAATTGCGCCCCGTATACGCTGCAGGCCATACCGCGTGAACGCACAAAATCGGTTACTGTTTTACTGTTTTTTGCCGGCACCATGTCGAATGCCAGCGGGAAGATATTGGCATGCAAAGAACTGTGGTCCGTATCGATACCATCGTTGTAGTATCCTTTCTTACTGTCGAGAAGAAGTTTATTAAACTGTTGTTTCACATATTGTGCCTGTTTACGATAAGTATTGCAGTCGTCTGTTTTTCCGAGCGTTCCGGCAATAAGGCTCATTAATTGCAATGCTTCATAGTGATAGGCATTCACAACTGTATTGTAGTCGGTAAAGACAAAAGCATCGGCTTCTCCGGGCGATTCTTTACCCACTCCGAGAACACCGCTTTGGGGCCAGTCAACAATGTCGCGTATTGCCTTCCCGCCAAAATGGATAGATTTCAAAAAACCGGATGTTTGCTTGCCGGTGCGCGTACTGATGAGTCCGTTTGTTTCGGTAAGCGCCGTAAGGGTTTTGGCTTTCAAATCTACGTAAAACCGTTGTAACGATGCCGGATTTCCGGTATATAAATAATCGTGCCAGGCCATCAACACCGATTGTATGATCCATTCGGTAGGCCATGTGGGATTTTCGATAAGATATTCATGGCTGTAACGACCCATGGAAAATTCGCGATCCAGGCAATAATGGCTCAATTGGTTGATGAGTGCATCGGCTTCATAGGGAATGCGCTCCCGGTCACCATCCACATAAGTGCCCGTAAATGATGTTGCTTTGATGGAATATTTGCATAAATCCCATATCTGGTTCAAAATACTGTCGGATGAGTAAAAGTGCGATGCCTGTTCGTTAAACGGGTAGTGCACCGACTGGCGTATCACATCTGCCTTGCTGATGTTTTGCCCGTAACCTTCCAGTTCGCAATAGCGGAAAGGAATTACTTCGCCGGTATAGTCAGGCATGAGGATGGCCGCGGAACCGGTATTACGCCTGTCGGGACGTATTTTTACCAGATAGGAGTGTGTTCCCGGCATCAACGGTAACCTGTAGGATGTATAGCGGATGCTGCCGCCGGGCTTGCGGTCTATTCTACCTCCTTTTACGCTTTCGCCCAAATGAATAATGACAGTATCGGATCCGGGCGACGACAACGTGATACGCAGACGCCCGAAAGCAGCCTTACCAAAGTCGATAAATGTGATATGTCCATCAATACCATGCATCCGTACAGGATATTCGTCGGTTATTTGCAACGGATAACGCGCAGTATGGTTATCGAGTGTTGCAGCAGTAATGAAACTTTTTGGTTGGGAAAACGGGCTTTCCTCACCATGGTTGTTCCATGTCTGCACCTTCCAGTAATATACAGTGGATGGTTGCAGCGGTTTCCCGGCATACTGCACCGCCGTGGAATTCTCGCTTGCCGTATTTCCACTGTCCCACATATCGCCCAGACCCTGCGCCAGTATTTTTGCATTGCTTGCAACCAGAATGCGGTAGGCTGTTTGCAGCGTATTGGGATTATTGTCGTTCATAATCCAGCCAAAATAGGGCTTTTCACTACGGATGGAAGCTAACTGGTAACGTTCGATGGCAGCATGACACTCCTCCAGCGAAAAGTTGGCAGGATAACCGTCGAGGAATATACGATCGGTATGTTCCAACAGATCGGTGGTGAGACCTGTGGGAGGTTCGGCAGCAAAAGAACGGAAAACAAAAAGTAAGATGAGGGAAATAAATAAGTACAGCGATTTTGGAAAAGTGGTTTTCATGTTGATGAAAAGATTAAGAAAAGGTGATCATCGGTCGAATTGAGGAACAGGAAGTTGTATGCCTCCTTTCAGGGCGGATTGATGGGCAACAAAACCGGGAGCGGTATAAGCCAGGGCTTCATATACATTGATGAGCGGTTCCCGGTTCCGGACAATAGACTCAATGAATTCATGTACCAAAAATACTTCCGAACCGGCGTGTCCTTTTCCGAAAGCCGGTTCAAGGGCTTCCGGCAGAAATTGTCTTGCGTAGTCCGGTGGCGTCCAGTCTTCTTTTGTCGCACGTTTCGAATCATAGCCACCGCCATCTTTCTCGTAATCCTGGCCGCTTGTTCGGGTGAAATGTCCGAGGCCATTGGGAGAGCGTTCGAAGAAACTCATTTTGTCGCCGTACCATTGGGCGCGTTCACATCCTCCGAAAGCACCCCGCTTGAACATCGCCACTCTCAAAGCATTGCCCCGATTGGTCCGGAATAAGGCCACCTCATTCCAATACGGATTGTTACCGGGATTACCTTCCATGATCGGATCACCATCACCCCAGCCGAGACAGGAAACTTCCGTGAGACGCTCGCCGGTCAATCCGATCAGGAAAGAGGTGCAATGTGTCGGATAATGCATCGGCGGGTTGCCGAACCGCCAGGTCGGCTTGCCGTCCTTGTCGCGCCAGAGCGAATATTCCATACCTGCGTGAAAATACTCAGCCTCCGTGAAGAAGATATTCCCGAATTTGCCTTCCTGATACCATTGCCTGGCAGCGATCAACGCAGGATGATAATAACTGGTTTCCGCCATCATATAATTCTTACCCGACTTTTCCACGGCATTTCGCAGAACGTCACATTCCGCAAGAGTCCAGCAGGCCGGAACGGCGCAAATAACATGCAATCCTTTTTCCAGGCACATGACCGAATGTTTCAGGTGATCCGGTGCTCCTGAAAAAACGGCAATAGCGTCGAAATCCCTGGCAGATTTATCCAACATGATTTCAAGCGAATCATAGGCTTTTTCGCATTTGAAATATTTGACCATTCGGTCACGCCGGTCCTGCCGAAGATCGGTCACACCGGTTACTACGACATTTGGATGAAGATGCCAGGGAAACATGCATCCAAAGCCTCCGCCCACAATGCCGACACGGATTTTTTTGGAGGTGTCGAGCCCCTCAGAGGCTTGTAAAAGCAGTTCGCCGGGGTTGAGAATATACATGGCCGCCAAAGCTCCGGCGGTTTTTAATACTTTTCGTCGAGAAATTCGTTCCATAACTGATTTTATTGTTTTAAGGTCAAAGACCTGGTATTTTAATATCGTTCTTTTTGTCCGTTTATCGATAAATCAAAACAGATCGTAAAATCCTTTCAGTAACATTAGATAATGTGTTACAATGTATGATTTAAAACCGTACGGATATACACCTTTGTACATCCGTACGGTTTTTTACCTATTATTTCACTATTTTTCCCCAAAAACTGATCTCCTGAATACCTACAGGCCCTGTGAGCGCTGTATGGTAAGTCGATAAGATTTTGATACGGATATACCTGACAGTGACAGAAGGATCGGCAAAGTCATCCTTCACAAATTTGAATTCATGTCCTTCTCTGGCAAGTTCTATCATAGATGGGTCATTCCAGGGATTAGTTATTTCGGGATGGGGATTCACATATTCGAATCGTCCCAGTGGTAACCAGCTATCATCCCAACTTCCGTCCGGATTGGGCTCCAGGGAACCATACACTTCAAATGTCTTCGGATGTCCCCTTCTCCATCTGTCATCAGCATGGTCACGGGGCCATATTCTCATGCGGTCTAATTCTACCTTTACCCCTAAATCCCAGGTAAACCAACAGGGGATAGGCGCTGTTGCCGGAATCTGGAAGTTGTTGGTTGCAGTACCAACGGCCAATAATATCCCGTTCCACATGTATCGTAAGGGAAGAGCTGGATTGGCCAGGGCGTCGCTGGGCAGGATATATTCCGTCCATGTATTCTTGGGGATGAGCATGATGGGATCGTACTCAATCTTAACATCGACCTTTTGTGTGCTGAATGTATCTATAGCCAGAGTATCAGGCTTATACGAGGTGTAATATGACAAGGGGTGTTCGAAATTGAAATTGGGAATCACTGTATTGGTTTCCGTTTTGTCAACAAATAAGGTCTGATTGTCACCATTGAGATTCACATAAGCCAGATTGATACCAACTTCGGTATTTGCGGCTCCTGACCATTCAAGTGTTAGATCCTGACCATCGTAAAACTTACTTTTTATGCTGCGATTCACCAGTGAACGCTCATACATTTCGCCATACACGGCACCGATCACTTCCACCGGAATGGATACATTACCTTCGGAGTCGTACGTCCGGATCATGAACGAATAGGTGTTTTCTTCCAACTCCAATATCCTGCTAACGATATTCATGCCCGGATCGGCGTCTACTTCTACCGATTCGGTATCATTATTCCAGAAAATACGGGCCTTCACCACTTTGGGATCACCACTCTTTTCCCAGGAAATTTTGATCCGTTCTTTTCCGGGCGATGCTATTACATTTATTGCTTTCCCCGGATAAGGCAGTCCGTTGGGTACAATATATTCTTCGTATATACTGTCCTGATCCTTACATGAAAAGAATCCTAAAATGATTCCAATCACAATGATATATACTGATTTTTTCATCCTGAATGATTTTTAAATATTCTATTCATCTTATTTTGTAACTGTTCCCCAAAAACTGACCTCCTGAATACTTATATTTGAAATGGATGTATTATTGAAGGTCGAAATGGTTTTTATCCGGATATATCTGATGGGGACAAACGGATCGGGAGCAAAATCGGTATAAGCAAAATCGAAATCGATTCCTGCCCGGGCAAAATCTATGTCTTCCTGGGTAATTGCTTCATCGGGTGTTGGTTTTATACATTCGAATCTTCCCAACGGTATCCAACTTTCGTCTAAATCCCCGTTCGGATTAGGTGTAGTAGAACCATATATTTCAAATATCCTTGGTTGACCTCTCCTCCATCTATCATCAACGTGTTCACGCGGCCACAATTTTAAACGGCTCAGGGTAACGGTTTTTCCAAAATCCCAGGTAATGACTGCAGGTAGGGGCTGATTCTGAATGACGAGACATGAATTACCATTGCTAAGGTTATTATTCCATATATTTTGAAGCCGGTAATTCTCGTTGAGCGGTGGGGTATCGCCCGGTAAGGCATATTCCTTCCAGGTACCTTTAGTGATTTCTTCTTCGTAAATCGGCTTCAGCGTATTTGTTATCGTATCAGACAGGTTGTTCCACCGGTCGCGGAGATATACCGCGAAATCGTACGATACGGAATCCAATCCGCGAAAGGAGAAAGATGCTTTTGGCATCGATGTATAAAATGTATGCAAAATGCTCAAATACCCGACATTTGCGGTATCAGCCATCAATACGATGGCTAAGTTCGTTTTACCCGGATTTTCGATATTGACGGATACTCCTCCGAAAGTTTCCTTCAAACTTTTGGTTGCCAGGCGTACGGGTGCTGTGGTAGGATTAACCTGTACGGTTAACGGTTCTGACTTTTTTTCGTTTTTCCCTACACTATACAATTGTACATCGTAAGTACGCGTATCGCCGAAACCTTCCAAAACCAGGGAGTCTTTGTAAAAAGATGATTTTGCTTCGCGTTGTATACCTGGCTGTATTTCATATACAGCCTGCACATACAACAGATTTTTATCATCTGACACTAAATATTTCAGCACGGCACCACCTGCGGTATTGCGTACCGTTACGTCAGTCACCTGAGCAGGCGCTGGTGCGCTGTCGTCGATATGATCGATCCGGTCTTCTTCCTTACAGCCGGCATATAATACCAACATTAAGGAAATGATAATATATATTATTCTATTTTTCATGTGAATAAAATTTGATTTTCAATGGTCACATGGAATATCCATATTTTATTTATCACGTTGGGTGAACAGTGATGTTCATGGATATTTCATCTGTATAAAATTATTTTTAATGGTTAGATGAACCCCGAAGGGCTCAGTGAAACTAAATGTCCAATTTTGTTCATGACGGTGGGTATACTGCTATGTTTATGGACATTTCATGCTATTTCAAATTTCGATTGAATTTACCATCCTATATTCTGTACTAAATTCCGATTATTAATTATATCGCTGTTCTTGATCGGCCAGAAATAATCGCGAACCCTGAAGTCCCGATTGAGCAACACCCGGGGTGTGTACATGATTTGATTGACCTCACTCTCGCTTCCGTCAGTCACAGCTACTTGCATGTTCCATCCTTCAATAGGTGTGCGATACAATTCGGGAGCGATTTTCCACCGGCGTATATCCCAGAAACGATGTCCCTCAAACGACAGTTCGATCATTCTTTCCTGCTGGATAATTTGTCGCATACCTGTCTGGTTGTTGTATTTAGGATTATTGGTGTATGTATCCCACGACTCTTTCACTGTTTTCAAGCCGGCACGCGCGCGAACCCTATCGATATATTCGAACATCTCGCTGCTGTTGGAACCTGCAGGGCCTTCAAATTCATTGATTGCTTCGGCATACAACAGGTACAAATCGCTCAATCGTATGATCGGCCAGGGATAGGCTGTGGCGGAATATTGACTGACAGATACCATCTGGCCTTCGAAAGGCAAATATTTTTTGGGTATATAACCGGTATAGGGTCCTTTTCCTTTGGTACCGTCCACTTCACCTATTTTAAGACCTAAATACCATAACCCGGATGGATTTTTATCGTTATATTGTCCTGCCCCAAACCAAACTCCGCCGTCGAATCCTACCCATGCATAAAACCGGGGTTCCCTGTTGAAATGCAAGTCTATGGTAGTTCTGCCTTCTTTGATGTATAATTTGTCTTCGGGTTGTGCTACCCTGAGGTTATAGATATCATCTATATTTCTTGTTTTATCCTCGTCAAGAGGCACACCATAGTGGGTGTAGAACATAGATGCGATTTTCAGCGGCATGCCCAAACTTCTTCTGACATTGGTGCTGGTTGTATATGACTGATTCAATATTGGAGCCGATACCATCAGCATCCCACCACCACTGGTATGTGCAGTGCTTTGTGTGTTGGCCCAGATGATCTCGCTGTTCCATCGTTGGCTGAAGGCATTCCGAAGACTCAATTGTGTGGTGATAGTATCGGTGTACCTGATACCTGTACTTGGATATTTATACAACTCTATCCCGGCTTCGTGACATATTTCAATGGCTTCTTTACAGGCAGTAACCGCTTTCTCCCATTTTCCGGGATCGTATGTCGTGTTAAACAGCTGCGTACCATCACGATTACGTAATGTAGCCTGGTCATTATTACCATTGAACAGGGGGCTGGCTGCCGTTACCAAAACTGTTGCTTTCAATGCAAGGGCAATAGGCCTGGTGATCCGGCCCATATCATTGGCAGGATCATATATGAACAGCGGGAGATGGTCGCCTTCGGAAGCTTCGTCCAATAATTGCACAATATACCCAAAACAATTATCTACCGGTTCGCGCTCTACTTTCACTTTGGATACATCTACACTTACCGGAAGATTTTCACGGACGAGTGGTATCGGACCATACATCCGTAGCAGATGGAAATGATAATAGGCTTTCAGAACTTTTATTTCTGCAACCCATTGTTCATGTTCCCCCGGCAGCAGATCGGGCACTTTAGCCACATTATCCAGAAAGGTGTTGCAGTCACGCAGGGCCTGATACATGCTGCCCCAGGACTCAAGCAGGGGATCAGTGGCATTCATCATTCCCCTGGCGATATAATGGGCATCATATGTGAAACCTGAACTAATATCCTCCACTGTCCACATTTCGTCGCTACCCAATATGGCCGGGTCCTGACTCGGATTGCCCTGCTTGGGCATGTACGAATAGCAGGTGGCCAAATATTTGAGCGCTTGTACTCTCGAATTAAATGCCATGTCGATGGTGGCTACCCCTTCAGGCACAACGTCCAGGTAGTCGCTGCAAGCATTGAACCCGACAATGGCGGCGAGAAGCAATACTTTAAAAAAACTGTATTTTTTTATCTGTTGATGTCTATAGGTATTCATAATTTCCGTTTTATTAATTAAAACTTAAGTTCAACCCAACATTGAAAACTTTTTGAATGGGGTATCCCAAACCATCACCGGCCATTTCCACATCCCATAACTTAAACTTACTGAAAAGAAGAAGATTGGTTCCGCTTACGTAAAACCGAAGATTCGATATCTTCATTTTTTCTGTCCACCGCTGAGGCAATGTATAACCTATTTCCACTTGTTTAAGGCGCAGGAAAGTCCCGTCGCGCATGAACCATGTGTTTTTTGCCACATTATTGCTGTGCACTGTAGGGCTGAGTCGGGGCCAGATAGCATATATGTCTTGCGTTTCTTCCGACCAGTAACTGTCGGCATACGCTTTGAGTAATTGAGCATCATTCACGAATGGGGATGTAGTGGTAGCATTGATCCAGAATGATTCGTTGGCTACACCCTGAAAGAATGCCGAAAGATCAATGTTCTTATATCCCATCGAAAAGCCAAAGCCATATACGATTTCAGGTATTGTAGGATTGCCGATCGGTACACAGTCAGCCTCGTCTATTTTACCATCGCGGTTCACATCCGTATATTTGATATCGCCGCCGCCATATTTGTCGATGCCAACTGCTTGTGGTGATGCATTTTCGGCTTCTGTATCATCCACAAACAACCGTTCGGCAATATAGCCGTATTCCTGCTTGAGTGATTTCCCAATCCGTGAGCACCAGGGTTCGTCGTATACAGGCTCTTCGTATACTTCATATTTGCTGGTGGCATACGTGAAATTAGCACGTGCCGAAGTCCAGAAATCTGTTGTCCAGTTTTGTTGGTATTCCAGAGTCATGTCGATACCTTTGCCCGATGCTTCGCCTACATTTGCCCTTACAGGAGCTGTCAAACCCATTGTACGCGGTATAGCTTCCCTGTTCATCAGGATATTGCTTCGGTATTCGGTAAAATATTCGGCGATCAGGGTCAGTTTGTTCCACAAACCCAATTCCAGGGCAAAGTTTTGCTTGGTCGACGTTTCCCAGGTGATCTCCGGGTTGGCATACCGGTTCACAAGTACGCCGGTATATCGGTTATTCAGATCCTGTCCGAAGGTTGCCGCACGATTTCCAGCATTCATATTGACCTCCGAGAGATAGAAGAACCTGTCGGCTTTGCTGCCTATCTGGTCGTTTCCTATCAAACCGTAGGAGTAACGCAGTTTCAGGTTGGAAATTATCGGTTTTATCGGTTCCCAGAATTGTTCGTTGGAAATACTCCATGCAACACCAGCCGATGGGAAAAAACCAAAACGGTTATTTTTATCGAAACGTTCAGTGCCATTGTATCCGAAATTAAATTCAGCAAAATAGCGACGATCATACGAATAAGTGGCACGTCCCGACACTCCTATACTTCTTGAGGGTAGCGATAACTGCAATGTACCTACCTTGGCATCCAGACTTTGTCGTGCCATGTAAACCAGCAAACCGCTAATACTGTTTTTCCCGAAATCACGGGCATAGTTGACCATTCCTTCAAAATAAAACGTTGAATTCATGATGTGGTCAGCGTCAATTTCCCCGTATCCCAGATACTCAGTACCGGTTTGTGTTTCTGCCAGCTTATATTCACCTGTCTGACGGTTATACGAGCTGATCTGATAATAAAACGGAGTGTACGATCTCTGTACCCCGAATTGTGCCAGCCGGCTGATATTCAACATTCCCCTGACAGATAAGCCTTCGGTAATGAACTTCAGATCCTGCTTCAATTCTACCTGTGCCAGTATCTGTGAACGCGATTTGTCTTTATAGCCCTGCACCATCATTGCATAAGGGTTGGTTTTACTATTTTCGTAATTTCCAAACAGAATGTGTTCTGCATGCTGATGATCGCTATCGATAGGGTAATAAGCCGGAAAAAGGACAGGATTGGAATGCAACATGGCATTATACAATTCCGTACCTCCCGGTATCGGACCTTTGTAATCTTCAAAATTTCCACTCAAACGCACGATCATCTCCGTGGTTTTGGTGATGTTGATATTGACATTCGCCCGCAAATTGTAATTATTGATGGCAATGTTGTTGTTGAAGTTGTTGCGTTTGTCTACCTTCATGATCCCGTTGTCGCGGTTGTAGGAGCCCGACACGTAATACCGTGCCACGCCTCCTCCGCCACCAACACTCAGGTTAGCACGCTGGTTCATCGTATAATCCTTGAACAACATCTCTTTCCAGTCATTAGCGGGATAGATGATCGGGTACCTGCCTTCCTCCGTCATTTCGATCTTTTCCTGCGAGTATAGGGTAGCACCTCCCGGATCGCGGGTAAGAATTGCTTCGGTGTGCAGTGTCATGTAGGTTACAGGATCGGCTACTTCGACGTTCCGTGTCGGCATGGAAAGGGAATTTTCAAAACGGAACGAAATTTTTGCCGGTCCCACATTCCCCTGCTTGGTAGTCACCAGAATAACCCCGTTTGCTCCGCGTGCGCCATACAAAGCGGTAGCTGTTGCGTCTTTCATGATGGAAAAACTGGCAATATCATCGGGTCGTAAACGGGCCAGATCGGTGGATGTGAGCTCAATACCGTCTATCAGGATCAAGGGATTGGTATTGGTGCCGAAGGTAGTGATACCGCGAACAAAGAAGTCGGCATTGTCCTGTCCGGGTTCACCGCTACGCTGGTATGCAATCACGCCTGCCATATTGCCTGCCAACGCTGTTGTCAGGTTGCTGCTGGGCACTTTCAATTCAGCCGGATTGACGGTGCTGATGGAGCCGATCACACTTTCCTTCTTTTGTTTACCGAACGCTACCACTACTACTTCGTCAATTTCGGCAGTACTTTCCCGCAACGTTACGGAAATAATCTTACGGTTTCCTACAACTACATCTTGCTGTTGGTATCCGATAAAACTGAATTGTAGTATCGACGTATCGCTTGGTACGGAGATCGTGTATTCACCGTTAATATCAGTAGTCGTACCTAAGGTACTTCCCCTGATGATCACATTTACACCGGGCCGGAGGTCGCCGTAATTGTCGGAAACTGTACCAGTGATGCGGATACCGGGCTGAACCCCGGCAGTGGCTTGTGCTGGGGGTGGA
>JAISOY010000026.1 GCA_031275285.1 Bacteroidales bacterium
GGACGGCCCGAAAGTCGGAAGCATCACACTCAGCCCGCGAGGAGACTGGCGCATGCCGAGCGATGCAAGCGCAGCCACCTGGTTACGGGAGATCGAAGAACTTTGACCGGGTGGCGATAGGTTACGAATTTACCCCTAAGACTTTAGATTGCCTACAATATACCGTTCAATATTCCTCGTTTCCATGCTGAAATTCACCCCGACCTTCACCAAGTTTCTTCTGTTGGGCGTATAAGGGATCAGATAGCCTTGTTCATCGATCTGTTTAGGGCTTCTTCGGCGCTGCCGTTCAGTTTAAATACAAAGACAAAATATGGTCCCAGGGCTTTATCACCGCATTGGCACAACTGCGGGCGCTACGGACTTCAGCCGGTACAAACTGCCCTATCAGCGTAAAGACGATATAAAATACGGTTTGATAATACAAACAGAAGATACCTCATTCCGGTTGAATTATCATTCCATTTATTCCATATTTCGTCAAATTTACTCTGATAAATACTTCAAAATAAAAATGTATAACCTATTATAAACGCTAACTTGTCCACATTGCCGAATCTGAAACCGGCATCCAATACTCCGGGACCTATGCGCCATGCACTTCCAACGGTACCGTAAATATTCCACAATCCACTACCTTCAGTACCTTCGCTTTTTGAAAAGTAATACGAAATACCTGCACCCGCATACGGACTTATCCGTTGCCCTTGAAACACCATTGGATAATAATATTTGCTTACGGGTCCAATATTAAAAACAGTAGTCGACGATGAATATCCACAACCCATTGATAATGCCACGTCCCATTTGTCTTTCCATAAAAAACGTCCGAAAGAGGCATTAAAGTAGGAATTAAACGCGCTTTGATAAGACAACTGTCCGCCAAAACTGATAAACGTATGATTAGATACTAATTTTTTACCGTTTAGCTTGTTATCTATTACGATATTATCCATGTTCAGTGTATCCAACAAAACAAAATGACCAGTAACGTTGTCCTTTTTCCATAACTCTTTTTTATAACCGTAACCAACAGATACCAACTCCGTGTTTATTCCTTTTAGAAATGTGTTTATAGCTTCCGTTTTCAATGGCTGCGATAAAGTTGCATAATCATCGTTAGCCTGAATAACGACAAGCGTTGTATCATTGCCGTTTTCTTCCGGAATATTTTTTCCCACAGCCTGAGCATTCACTTGCAAATAACAGCAAGTTACGAATACCACTATCAAAAGAAAAATGTTATATATCCTTTTCATATTATTTCCTTTTACCGAAATATAAACTTTGACCTATTGAAATTCCTATCATAAACCGGTTCAGATCCCATGGAGCGACAGGGAAACCGTATATGAGAAAAATATCTGTACTGCGACTTTTAGCATGATTAAAAATACTGTAACCTATGCTACCGGAATAGTTACATGCTGTGCTTCCGCCACCAAACTGCATGTTAAGACCATAACCTGACACCAACGAATCTTTACGGCGATAATAAGAAGAACCAATCATAAAAAATGTTGAGCCGTTGCTTCCGGAATATCCTATGTACCCCGAAAGATTAGCGGTTTCGGAAAGAAACCATCCGCCACCAAGATTCAACGATTTTATGACAGACGACAACATTCCGTTGGCATACGCAGTATATTGCGGACTAATCAGAGATTCTTTCGGCGAAGCACTTAACAGACTGCCGGATTGTAACTTCCGCAAATGTTCATTGAATACGGGTAAGGCATTGGTCAATGACGCAACATCTTCGTGGGAAAGGGAATCTTCCTGTAGCATTTTATTCATGAGAACAATAGCGGTATCTAATTTTTGGGCGGCAATTTCACGTTTGCCTGCTTTTTCCCATACGAGGCTGCTTCCTGCGTAAGGCAAGTAGCTGTCGGGGAACAATTGTTCAAGTTCGCGGAACAACACGAGCGACTGGAAATACTGTCCTTTTGCTGCCAGCGCGTTAGCGCATACAAAAATGCTGTCAGGGATCTCCCTGCTGATTGTTTGCGAAACAGTATAATCACGAAGTAACGAAATATAGTCTGCCGCTAACCATTGAGGGGGCGTATTGTCAGTCGGTTTCCAGAATCCGGCCGCTATATCAAAGTGTCCCATAAGCGAAAAAACCTGCGCCGCATAAAACGACAGGATTTTCTTGTCGGCACCCTGATGACTGGCTTTATCCAGATATATCAGCGCGTTTTCGGGTAGTCCCGAAAGTGCCAGTGCATAGGCATATTCCATTTGAATTTCGGCATTGTCGAGCGATGTTGCCACCAATTGAGCGTACAGGGCAACTGCGTCGCCGATTCTTTTCGTCCTGATAAATTCACGCGCTTCCTGTTGGGTTGCAGCAAACGAAAGTGAGGAAGTGAATACCGACAGGCAAAGAATCAAATAATATTGTTTAGATCTATTCATGCCACATTTTATTTTTTCAGTTAGTACTTTTATCTTTTCCGATAGTCATTGTCTTTTTTATACGAAACATTTTCTCTTCTTCATAATTAATGGGAAAAGCGCTTGGATTTCGAAGTCGTTGATACATCTCATGGTAGCCGTTTGCATTATTTATGATGGACATGAAACCGTTTTTTGTGAAAATATAAAGCATATTATTAGCGCATAGAAGCTGCTTTATACTGGCTTTAAAAAAATAAATGGATTCATTCGGATTATCCATATAATAAATACCGTTAGGAGTACCATAAAACAGTCCATATTCGGATGTCGCCAAAGAAACCACAGGATCAGGTGCAGAAACAACTTTTTTTATATTCTTTTCCGATAAGTAATAAATATCATTGCCGGAACAAATGAAACAAAAATCACCATCACCATTCAAATCCGATATTCTAAAAGGCATATCTATGAGTTTACAACTCTCTTTAGTCAGAACATCAAACAGGTATAACGATGTCAAATTGTTTTTCCCATACAAAGCAATATAAATTAAATTATCTTTCGCAGGATAGATGGAAAAGTTGTTATTGGGCATCATTATTATGTCATATATACCCTCATCCGTAATATTTTTTATCCTTGTTCCATGTCTGATAATGATTCCCTTGCCATTAAGCCACATAATATCTTGTGCGTCAGGATATGTTTTTGATAAATCAAAAACAAAATCAACATCTTTAATTTCCTTTTTATCCTTAGCAAGGTATATCGGAACAATCGTATTATCAGTAAGAGTCAATAAAGTCCCGTTTGGTGCAATAAACAATTTTGTTTTATTTATTAATTTTACATCATCGATCTTTTCAAAAATCACAGAATAGGACGACTCCTGAGGCAAAAATCCCTCTTTAACCTGTGCCTTTGAGTGGGTACAACAACTCAACAGTACTATTTTTATAATATATTTGAATGTTTTCATTTTTTTATCTTTTATTTACCAAAGCCACGTCTTATTCCCTCTTTATATGTTTCCTGTGCTTTTTCTATAACTTCGTTTGTTTGTTGATATGCTTGGCTATAATTGCCATCTACCGCGTTATTTAATGCCGAAAAAACCGATTTCGATATTTTAGTGGCTCCTTCTTTTAAAACTTTACCTACCTGAAAGCAACTTTTAATCGTTTTAAACGTGCTTGAAATCCTGCTTTTATCTGCAAGAGTTTCAGCCGCCTTCTCGAATATAGTAACTCCAGCTGCCGAATAATTACTTTCCTCGATATTTTCAATTAGAGCCGCTACTTCTCTAGCCATATTATACTTATCAACTATAACCGACAATGGATTTTCAACGCCTAACATATCAAAAACAGGTTTCGTTTCCTCGTTAGCAAAATTGAGTAGAAAATCGAAAAACTCATAAATATCCTTGGTATTACTAACATAAACCCCTTTGTTGTCGTCCGATAGATTCTCTTCATTCCACTTTCCGTTTTTATTCTGCAATTTCGGCATTGCGTCAAATGTTGATAAAGATACATTTCTTTGTATATCCCTATTAACTTTCAAGTCATTGGGGTTTTTATGGATAAGAGCACGTGATTTTCCTATCCATGTATACACTTCATCAAATGCTTGGTCTCCTGTCTGTGCAGTAAAGGTATTTTGCGTTTCCCCGAACATCACCTTTTCCCGATACAGATACTCATCTTTACCATCAACCAACTCATCAAAAGGGTTGGTGGTAACTACGCCTTTTCCTTGTTGGGTGTTGGCAAAATCAGCCGTTCCCAAAAGCATTTGCCCCGTATTATCTCCTTTATTATTGACGGAAGAACCGACACAATTGCATGGAGTTGTTGTAACAGTCACGTATGAACTGTTTTGGGAAGTCGCAATAGCTCTATATTTTTCACATTCTGCCAAAGAACTGTAAGAAGGCTTCATCTGTCCTTCTAACCACCCTTTTATTAGAGCAACATCAAGAGAGCTTGTACCACTAACAGAATATGAAAAAGAACATTGCCCGTATAACTGCCGGCCAGCAAACAACAGGCACAGCACAAAAACCAATTTTAATCGTTTCATACTATTACTATTAAACTTTTTTCTATGATTGGTTATTAATCCGTTTTGATAAATGTCAATATCATTTCGAAATCGTCAACTATATCGAACAATTCATCAGGCAGGCTCGTTTCTACAAGTTCAAACGATGCGTCTGAGAACGTCAAATCAAGCATATTCCCCGACAAACGATAATTTATTGTTACAATATTCGACCCATCTTTGATGGTAATTTTATCGCCCGACACACTGTATGTTCCCGACGGATACAGCTGTTCGTTCACGCCGCCGAAAAACGATCCATCTGATTCAAACATAAAAATCATATTCCGAAAATCCCTGTTAAGTTCCGACAAAATTGTGCCATCTCCTTCTTCTTTGAGATTATACGGCTGTCCTTCGAAATAGTAAATGACATTGCTTCTATGGAACAACCAGCGTCCGATTAGATCGTTGCCTTCTTCCTTTTCGCATGAAACACATACTGCGGCAAATGCTGCGATCATCAGCACACTTGCCCTAATTCTGAAATTCTTTTTCATGATATTTTATACATTAATGCTAAAAACATATATTGATCTCTCTCACTTATTTCACAAAAATGGAACGAGCCTCAGCATCGTAATAACCATCCGACAGGCGTTGCGCTACGCCGTTTTTCCAAAGGACAGCTACATTTTTACCGCGCGCATTTTTTTCATATCCTGCCACATACACATCAGCGCCGGATACATATATGGAACGGGCCCTGCTATCATTATTACTGAGACGTTGTGCTTTTCCGTTCTTCCACAGAGTAGCAACACCATGATCTTCACTTGTATAATTCCGGCTTCCGTGGCTTGTATTTGTGTATCCCGCCACATAGACATCGTTGCCCGATACGAATACAGCATAAGCGCCGGAACTGTCCAAATCGCTGGAAGGAGTATACAATTCCTGTCTTTCACCGTTTTTCCACAGAACCGCGACCCGGCAAGTCTTATCTT
>JAISOY010000027.1 GCA_031275285.1 Bacteroidales bacterium
TTGTCTTTTCCGGAACAAACGTAAAAGTAAATCCCAGTTTACTTTCGTTGCCATGCAAATCGCTGGCAATGATCATGGCATCATGTTCCGCCGAATCGGAGAAGGAAACAACACCATGGTTAATGTGTTCTTTGTATATACTTAATGTATTATTCGGCTCAATATACAGACGGTTGATACGAACCCGGTTTTCTACATAATAGGCGTAATCCATCAGGCTATTGACACATCTGGTTTCATCGAATGAAAATTTATCCTTGGTTTGAGAGAAAAAAGTAATACTATCTACTAAAAGCCTGAGATCATATAGTCCGCAACGGTTCCCTGATCCGGATGTCTGGTCGTATGCTTCGATACCGAAAGCACCCCGGCCTTTTATTTTTAATGATCGATGACCGGAAATCCTGTAATTACGTCCTGATTTTTCCAATTGGAACACTTGCCTCTCTTTTGATCCGTTCACTGTAGATTTCTCCCCAATAGGATAGACGACCAACCGACGCATTATGGGAGGAACATCATCCTTCACTCCCATACCGAATAAAACAGGATTTACAGGCATTTGTGTTTTGGTTTCCCTTACTTCGTAATGTAAATGTGGACCGGTAGACCCTCCGGTATTACCGGAAAAACCGATTACCTGGCCTCTTTTGATGATAAAACGGTTGGAGTCGGGATACAGGTCAATACGGAACTGTTCCCGCTTATATTGTTGTTGTTTCACATAAGTTGATACTTCATCATAAAAATCTTCCAGATGCCCATAAACTGTCGTATAACCATTAGGGTGTGTAATGTATATCGCTTTTCCATATCCTCCGGGTCCAACGAAAATCCTGGATACATAACCACTTTCAGAAGCGTATACCTTATGGCCGATCACCCCTTGCGTCCGGTAATCAATTCCCGAATGAAAATGGTTGGGTCGTAATTCGGCAAATGTACCGGATAGCAGGACGGGAATATCTAAAGGACGGTAAAAAAAAGTGTCGGGATATTGCTGTGATTGAACTTTAAAAACAGATAAAAAAATAAATAAGACAATAAAAATATGGTATTGCATTTTTAGGTTCCGATTTAGTTACACAATTGGATATTGTGCATTTAATGATTTTTCTTTTTCTTACGTAAATTTAATTGGGTGCCGGCCGGAGGTTCCGTTCCTTCTTCCATACGGTTCAGGATATAAAGCCGTTTTAGCCTGATACCATATTTCTGGGAAACATCATACATGGTTTCACCATCCTGTAACACATGTACATCCATACCCCGTTCCGCTTTCCGGCGTTTAGGCTGAAGATATATCACCTGTCCTTCAGATAAAGGGGTTGAAGCGTGTGTTTCGTTGTATTTGGGTAACTGCCACGGCATCATATCCATTTCTTTTGTTAAAGAAGCGTAGGTATCTCCATTTTTGGCAACAACAAAGTTTGTCCCGTTATTTTCCTTTACCTGATACCGTTCGACACTTACGGAAAAATTATCAATTGATTTTGCTTCTTTGGGAGTTTTTTGGACAGTAGATGTATTACTCCCTTTTTGTGTCTTTTTTATACTTTTCTTTGAAACGGAAGCCCCGGTATCATATTGATGTAAGTCATACCGCTCTATCAGGTCAATTAATAATTGAGGGTATTTCGGATCTGTTGCATACCCTGCTTTACGTAAGCCTTTCGCCCAGTTTTTATAATCCGTATGCTGGTATTCAAAGAGAAAAGCATAACGGCTGCGTGTCATCAAAAAGTCCGTATGATCAAGAAATGATTCTTCTGCATTCTTATAATGACGAAAACATTCTCCTTTAGCATCGTCATCATGAAAAATCCTGTTCCCTTCCCAATCATGGCATTTGATCCCGAAATGATTGTTGGCTTTTACAGCTAGCCGGCTGTTTCCGCTTGCCGATTCCAAAATACCCTGAGCCAAAGTAATACTGGCCGGAATGCCACTTCTTCCCATTTCTTTTATGGCCAGGTCTTTATATGTGTTGATGTATTTTTCTGTGGTGATTTTCTGCTGTGCATTAAGACTGAATATTCCAAAGAAAAATAACACATTAAAAATGATGTGATGTAATTTCATTACGATATCTAATGTTTTACAAAGGTAACAAAAAAGAAAGAATGAACATGCATATGTTATATTTAATGGCTTTGGAATGTTATATTATAGATTTAAAAAATTGTTTAATAGGCCAATAAAATAAAATTATTGCATTAGGCGGTTATAATCAGAAATTGAATTAATTTTGTCTGCATATTTAATGAATATACCTATCTTTAATCTTTATTATGCACGAAAAAATAATCATTCTTGATTTCGGCTCCCAAACAACACAGCTCATCGGTCGAAGATTAAGAGATTTAAATGTTTATTGTGAGATTGTCCCCTATAATAAATTTCCTGTAAATGACCCGTTGGTGAAAGGCGTGATCCTTTCAGGCAGCCCGTTTTCTGTAATGGATCCAGAGGCATTTAAGCCCGATATATCATTCATCCGGGGAAAATACCCGATGTTGTGTATTTGTTATGGTGCGCAATATCTGGCTTATCTGTCCGGTGGAAAAGTAGAAAAAGGTGATTCCCGCGAATACGGGAGAGCTATACTTACTCCTGTTGATAAAGAAGATCTGCTTTTTAAAGATGTCAAAGAGCAATCCCAGGTATGGATGTCACATGGTGATACCATAACATCTATTCCGGATTCCTTTAAAATAATTGCTACAACTGAGGATGTTACGGTCGCTGCCTATAAAATTAACGGAGAACCTACATGGGGTGTCCAGTTTCATCCGGAAGTGTTCCACACGGAAGACGGCATTTTGATTCTGGATAATTTTCTCAGCATCTGCGGGATGAAGAAAGACTGGACTCCGGCTTCATTCATTGAAGTTACCGTTGACACATTGAAGCAGGAATTGGGTAATGATAAGGTAATTCTCGCTCTTTCCGGAGGTGTGGATTCCTCGGTAACAGCTGTTTTATTGAATAGGGCTATCGGTAAGAACCTGACCTGTATCTTTGTTGATCATGGTTTATTACGTAAGAATGAATTCGAAAATGTATTACGTGATTATGAACATTTGGGACTGAATGTAATAGGTATCGATGCTAAAGATAGATTTTACAAGCAGTTGGCAGGTGTTTCAGATCCTGAAACGAAACGAAAGATCATCGGTAAAGGGTTTATTGATGTCTTTGAAGAAGAAGCACAAAAGCTTGACAATATCAAGTGGTTGGGACAAGGTACAATTTATCCGGATATCATAGAATCATTATCTATTACAGGAACTGTAATAAAATCACACCATAATGTAGGTGGTTTGCCTGAAAAGATAAAGATGAAGCTGGTTGAACCGCTTCGCCTACTGTTTAAGGATGAAGTTCGCCGGGTTGGGCGTGAACTGGGTATGATGCCGCATTTGATCAATCGTCATCCTTTCCCCGGACCCGGTCTGGGTATCCGGGTTCTGGGTGATATTACTCCTGAAAAAATACATATTCTTCAAGAAGCTGACGATATTTATGTACAGGCTTTTCGGGATTGGGATCTATATGATAAGGTATGGCAGGCTGCTGCTATATTATTGCCTGTAAGGTCGGTAGGTGTAATGGGTGATGAACGGACCTATGAAAATACCATTGCTTTGAGGGCAGTTACCTCTACAGATGCTATGACCGCTGATTGGGCACATCTTCCTTATGAATTTCTGGCAAAAGTTTCGAATGAAATCATCAATAAGGTTCGAGGCGTGAACAGAGTTGTTTATGATATCAGTTCTAAGCCGCCTGCTACCATCGAATGGGAATAAATATATATGAGAGGTTCAACATTGTTGCGCCTCTTTTGTTATTTTTATGATTTATAGATTGTAATTTGTTCCGGATCAAGACACATATTCATTCATTTTGGTTTGCATGTATACTTATCTTTTTGCTAGGTGCCTGCAATCCGACGAAATATGTGCCTAAAAATGAGTATCTTTTACGTTCTTATGAAATTGAAGTAGATAACAAGGATATAAAACAGGAGCAATTAACTACTTATGTCCGGCAAAAACCCAATAAGAAAATTATAGGTTTGAGATTTCATCTATGGTTGTTCAATCGATCAAAGCCTGAGAAAAATAATAAGTGGAATAACTGGTTACGGAAAAACGGGGAAGAACCTGTTATTTGGCAACAGAGCCTGACCGATAGGACCTCAGAACAATTAAAGTTAAGTCTTGAAAACCTTGGCTATTACTATGCAACAGTTACGGATACGGTACTTTTTAAAAAGAAAAAAGCGAATGTCGTATATTCTATCCATACCGGTTGGCCGTATATAGTCAGTAAACTGACTTATTCCATTCCGGATACGGCAATAGCACGCTTAATTTTTGCCGATACGACGAATACCTTAATAAAACCGGGTATCCTTTTTGATGTCACGATTTTAGATAAAGAGCGGAGCCGGATCGAGACCAATTTAAAAAATAAAGGATACTATAGCTTTTCTGCAGAACGTATTGAATACGATGCGGATACTACTCATAGTAACAGAACGGTAACTCTTCAGTTACAGGTAAATTCCCATTCGGAACGAACAGAAATCAACCAGGTGATAGAAACGCCCTATCCTTTATATACGATCCGGTCTTTAACGGTCAATGCCAGTTTGAGTATGCAGAATCTGATAGACACCCTTAACGTTTCTAAAACCGCGTCGGATACACTTACCAGAGGGGAAACCCGTTTTATTATACCCCACCGTTTTCCTGTAAAGGCATCTACGATAGGACAATCATTATATGTGTTTCCCGACTCATTGTACCGTATATCTGATGTGAACCAGACTTACCAACATTTAACGGCTTTACGGAATTTCCGGCAGGTAAATATAGAATTTAATGAGGTGCCTGGGCAAAACGGTTTATTGATGCGCGACCTGGATTGTCGTATTAATATATTACCGTTTACAAGGCAGAGTTATACCATTGACCTGGAAGGAACCAATTCTGATGGAAATTTCGGAGGGGCGGTCAGTTTTCTGTATCAGAATAAAAGTTTATTCGGTCATGCGGAGATTTTTGATTTGAGGCTACGCGGTATGTTAGAAGCTGTATCTTCTGATAACGTTGGGCTTTTTAACTTTAAGACCACTATGGAATATGAAGCGGAAGCTTCCATCAACATTCCCAAATTTATTCTTCCGTTTTCATCGAGTAAGTTTATCCGGATGTATTCCCCAAGGACCATCTTTTCCATATTATATAATTACCAGCGTCGGCCGTTATATGAACGTTCTGTTTTCAGTACATCATTCGGTTATAACTGGAGGGGATCGGAAATTATTTTTCATACGGTGAGACCCCTCGATGTCAATTTTGTTCAATTGATCAACATCAATCCGGATTTTAATGCATATCTGGACAGGTAT
>JAISOY010000028.1 GCA_031275285.1 Bacteroidales bacterium
TCATTTTTTATTCAGGCTGCAAAGGTAAAAAAATATAACACAGGTTCGTTTTTTTAGACATAATAATTTATTTTTAAGCACTCAGTGCTATTAATTGTTTCATTAAGTCACATTGATCAAATGGATTACGTTCAGAAAATATAACATTAATTGTTTTATATTACTTATCTCTTAATACTGATTATTTTCGGTGTAAGATTTTGTTGTTAAGCAGGTAATAATGTTTTGTTTTTTAAGGAGGATGATAGTTTGATTCTTCATTAAAAAATACGAACTTTGCACTTTCAAAATATATAATGCATAACGATCATTATGATATACTTTTTTCGTAATAAGCTTGAGGAAATAATTGCTGTGAAATCAGCCAGTACGATATCCGGACAAAGCATTTCCAAACTGGAGTGGCTCTTTGGAGAAGCCAAATACATTGAATTGCAAGATATTCAAGGGTGGTTTATTGGACCGAGAAAGGAAATGATCACACCATGGAGTACAAATGCAGTAGATATTACGTTGAATATGAACATACATGACATTGTGCGTATTGAACGTTTTGTACCGACCACACCTCCAAAAGAAAATGCACCGCGCAATTACGATCCGATGCTTCAGGCGCTTTACGAAAACCTGACAAATGATATCTTCACTATTGACAAAGAACCCGATCCTATTTTATACATCAGTGATATTGCCGCCTATAATCAACAGGAGGGATTAGCATTGAACAAAGATGAAATTACGTATCTGGAAGGGTTACAGGAAAAATTAGGAAGACAACTTACGGATAGTGAGATATTCGGGTTCTCACAGGTCAATTCGGAACATTGCCGCCATAAAATTTTCAATGGAAAATTTGTGATTGACGGAGAAGAAATGCCATCTACCTTATTCCAGATGATCAGGCGAACCTCCTCAGTAAATCATAACAAAATAGTTTCTGCTTATAAAGATAATTGTGCATTTGTTGAAGGACCCGAGATCAGGCGGTTTGTACCCAGAAGAGGAGATCAACCTGATTTTTTTACCATCCGGGATGAATCATCAGTTATTTCTTTAAAGGCGGAAACCCATAACTTCCCGACTACCGTTGAACCGTTCAACGGAGCTGCTACAGGAAGTGGCGGAGAGATCCGTGACCGGCTAGCGGGTGGTAAGGGCGCTATTCCTTCTGCAGGAACGGCAGTATATATGACTCCCTATCCCCGTTTTCAGGAAACAGGCCGCACATGGGAAAAAATCACCCCGAGGCCCTGGTTGTATCAATCTCCGTTAGATATCCTGATCAAGGCATCGAATGGTGCCAGTGACTTCGGTAACAAATTCGGACAACCATTAATCTGCGGCAGTGTACTCACCTACGAGCATGTCGAAAACATGAAAAAATACGGCTTTGATAAAGTCATCATGCTTGCAGGAGGCATTGGTTATACCAGAAAAGAAGATAGTGAGAAAGATATTCCCGAACAGGGAGATAAAATAGTACTGTTGGGTGGTGACAACTACCGGATCGGTATGGGTGGAGGTGCCGTGTCATCTGTAGCCACCGGAGAATACAATAATGCTATTGAACTGAATGCGGTACAACGTTCAAATCCCGAGATGCAGAAACGTGTAGCCAATGCTATCCGGGCATTAGCTGAAAGTAAGGAAAACCCTATCATCTCCATCCATGACCACGGAGCCGGCGGACATCTTAACTGTCTTTCGGAACTGGTGGAAGCAACGGGCGGCATCATCGACATGAGCCGTTTACCCGTCGGGGATCCTACCCTTTCCGATAAGGAAATCGTGGGCAATGAATCCCAGGAACGTATGGGATTGATCATGAAACCGGAAAATGTACAGTTGCTCCGTGATATAGCAAAACGGGAACGGGCCCCGATGTATGTCATAGGACATGCTACCGGAGACCATCGTTTCACTTTTGAAGATACGAAAACAGGAGAAAAGCCGATCGACCTCCTGCTGGAAGACATGTTTGGGAATACTCCCAGGACAGTGATGACCGACACCACGATTGAAAAAAAATTCGAGCCTATCGAATATGAGAAGCATAAAATACAGGAGTATGTTGAAAGCCTGTTACAACTTGAAGCTGTAGCTTGTAAGGATTGGTTGACCAATAAAGTCGACCGCTCTGTTACAGGGCTGATTGCCCTGCAGCAGACAGCCGGTGAAATCCAGTTACCTTTGAACAACCTGGGTGTTGTGGCATTGGATTATCAAGGCGGATACGGTATGGCTACTTCCATAGGCCATGCTCCAGGAGTCGCAATGCTTGATGCTGCAGCCGGCTCCCGGATAGCAATTGCCGAAGCACTGACCAACCTGGTCTGGGCACATCTTAGCGATGGGTTGAAAGGTGTCTCCTTAAGTGCTAACTGGATGTGGCCCTGCAAAAACCCTGGCGAAGACGCTCTTTTGTACCGTGCAGTAGAAGCTGCCAGCAAATTTGCCATCGATCTGGGCATCAATATCCCGACCGGAAAAGATTCTTTATCCATGACCCAGAAATATCCGGACGGGGAAGTTGTTTTCTCTCCCGGGACATGCATTATTTCCACCGTAGCACAGGTATCGGATATCCGTAAAGTCGTACGCCCTGTGATGGTTAATGACGAATCCACCCATATTATTTATGTTGACCTATCGCGTTCTCCTTTTGCATTAGGAGGAAGCAGCTTTTCACAGATCATCGGGAAAATCGGGGATATTGTTCCAGATATTGCCGAAACGACCTATTTTGTGAAAGCCTTCGATGTCGTCCAGCGCCTGATCGGTAAAGGATTGATCCTTGCCGGGCATGACGTCTCATCAGGCGGATTGATCACAACATTACTCGAAATGTGCTTCGCCAACAGGGAGGGGGGTATGGAAGTAGACCTGACTTCAGTTGCCAGCGAACGTGAAAACTGGGATTCCGATATTATCAGGTTATTATTTGCAGAAAATCCTGCTTTAGTGATACAGGTAGAAGAAGCGGACAGTGTAAAGGTACATGAAGCATTCGGATTGGCTGGAATAAAAGCTTACACAATCGGTAAACCTATCCCTAAGAGGATTATACGGGCTTTCTGCGAAGGAGAAAAATATAAATTCGATATCGATCAACTGAGGGACCTCTGGTTCAAAACGTCTTATCTCCTGGATGGACGGCAAAGTGGTAAGAAAAAAGCAACAGAACGATTCAGCAATTATAAGTTCCAACACCTTGAATATGTTTTCCCACCTCATTTTAAAGGGTCTTTTGATCAATATGACATTAACCCCGACCGGAAAACACCAAGCGGAGTGAAAGCGGCCATTATAAGGGATAAAGGCTCGAACGGAGACCGGGAGATGGCATGGATGATGCACCTGGCAGGAATGGATGTAAAGGATGTACATACCTCCGACCTGATCGACGGACGGGAAACTTTGGATGATGTGAATATGATCGTCTTTGTAGGAGGATTCTCTAATTCCGATGTACTGGGTTCTGCCAAAGGATGGGCGGGAGCACTTCTCTACAATGAAAAAGCTAAAGCAGCCATTACCCGTTTCTATGCCCGTCCTGACACGTTAAGCCTGGGTATATGTAACGGTTGCCAATTGATGGTCGAATTGGGCTTATTGACTCCTGAGGATGAACAAAAACCAACCATGGAGCCTAATGATTCCAGGAAATTTGAAAGCAATTTCATCAATGTAACTATTCCTGAAAACCATTCCGTGATGCTGCAATCGATGGCCGGATCAAGGCTGGGAGTATGGATCGCGCATGGTGAAGGTAAATTCAACTTTCCTATGCCTGCGGAACATTATCATATCGGGCTGACATACAGTTATGACGCTTATCCGGCCAATCCAAACGGATCACCGATGGGAATTGCCGGTATATATAGTAAGGACGGCAGGCATCTGGCCATGATGCCTCATCCGGAACGTGCCATTTATCCATGGAACTGGCCTTATTATCCCGCATCTCGGGAACATGACCAGATTACCCCGTGGGTGGAAGCATTTGTCAATGCGGCAGAATGGATACAAAAGCAAAAAAATGAATAAAAGTAAAATAGGGAATAGTTTTGATTAATACTATTCCCTATTTTTTTATTTCAGGAAACTATCAGAATATCTGATGAAATATTAAAAGTTAATAAACAATCAAATACACACGGGAATCATATATAAAGTAAATACTTAAAATTAATCGATCATGAAAACAAATCAGAAATTTCTAGCTGAGTTCATTGGTACATTTATATTGGTTCTTGGTGGTTGTGGTACAGCCGTATTTGCATCTTCTGCCAATTTTGTCGGCATATTAGGTGTCGCTTTGGCCTTTGGACTAACCGTTGTAGCAGGGGCATATGCAATCGGTCATATCTCCGGTGCTCATTTGAATCCTGCTGTATCATTTGGTCTGTGGGCAGGAGGAAGGATGCCCGGAAAAGATCTTTTACCCTATATGGGTGCACAGATCCTGGGAGCCATTCTTGCTGCAACCGTAATTTACCTCATTGTATCTAATAAAACCGATTTTTCGGGAATAGGTGGCTTTGCGGCAAACGGTTATGGAGAACATTCTCCGGGAGGATATGGTTTGTTGGCCGCATTGATTGCAGAAACCACACTTACTTTTATTTTTCTATTGGTGATACTGGGAGTTACGGATAAAACGGGACCTGCCGGGTTTGCCGGATTAGCCATTGGTTTGACTCTTACATTGATACACCTGATCAGCATTCCTATTACCAACACATCTGTTAATCCGGCCCGTTCCATCAGCCAGGCCTTTTTCGTGGGAGGATGGGCATTAGAGCAGTTATGGCTATTCATTCTGGCTCCATTGGCCGGAGCTTTCCTGGCCGGCATCGTTTATAAGGCCGCTTTCGCCCAGAAAAACGAAAGTTAAATCTGATCTATTCTTATCATAAGGTTATTTTCGGAATAATTGCATCATCCATTTTTCAGGAACCTGTTTTTCAATGGATTTGAAGAATGACGACCCTATCCTGTTATGGCTCTTAAGTGGGGATATTTCCATCCGGTACCAGACATACCGTGATTTACTGGGCATTGAAAAACCAGACTTACAAAAGAGAATCGGATCGGAAGGATGGGGTCGTCATTTTTTATCCTGTCGCAAAGATAACGGACACTGGGGAAATGGATTTTACCAACCCAAATGGATCTCATCGCATTACACGCTGCTGGATCTTAAATACCTCTGTATTTCACCGGATACCCAACCGGCAAAAGAAACCATCTACCGCATTTTTGAACATGCAAAAGGAACTGACGGTGGGATCAATCCTTCTGGAAGCATCAAACAGAGTGATGTCTGTATCAATGGGATGGCGCTAAATTATGCCTGTTATTTCCGGACAGAAGAAAAACTGTTGCAATCAGTGATCGATTTCATCCTCGGCGAAAAAATGGGGGATGGCGGATTTAACTGCCATTCGAATCGTAAAAATACCGTTCATAGTTCGCTACATACCACCCTATCTGTGCTTGAAGGAATAGAAGAATTCGAACAGAACGGATACCGGTACAGGATCGATGAACTTCAGGAAGCAAAAAAGACATCACAGGAGTTCATCCTGAAACACCATTTATTCCGGTCCGACAAAACAGGTGACGTCATCAAATCCGCATTTTTAAAATTGTGCTATCCGGGACGTTGGTACTACGACATATTAAAAGCCCTGGATTATTTCAGACTGGCGGATGTACCTTATCAAGCCAATATGGAGGATGCCCTGAAAATCATCCGGCAGAAGAGGACAAAAGACGGTGTATGGAAACTCCCTTCACCCCATCAGGGGATAGTACATTTCACTATGGAAGAAGCCGGAGAACCCAGTCGTTGGAACACATTACGGGCATTAAGGGTACTGAAAAAATATGATCAGATCTAATACTTAATCAATACTGAAGCCCATAATAAAAGAAAGAGAATGTGTGGGGTGAAATAGAAAAATCGTGCAAAAGAAAATTTACACGATTTTTTCTGATAAAATATTTGCATGAGGCTTAGAATTCAACCTTTTCCAGCTGAAGTTGCGCCTCATTACAACGATCAGATCCGCGGCTTCTGAATCATACGAATAATCAGAGAGATCATGTAAATGACCAATCCATATACTGCTGTAATCACTGCAACTCTCAAACCGGCCCAGACAATGACTTGACTGATCCCACCAGCCGCCTCAATGTCCAATGCCGCCTGCATAATTCCGACCAACGTAGCAAAAACCCCAAATGCAGCTGCGAACTTACCGATCTCCTTGACCCAGGCAGGAGCTTTCCATGCGGCTAAGAACAGAGCAATCAAAATAAGCGTCATAAAAGTCATCCAGGGAACCCCGCCTTCAACAAATAGAGTGAACATAAAATTAAAGTTTTAAGGTGAATGATAATAATAATTTAACAATACAAAGTTACCGCAGTTTCAATTGTTTTGGTATCATCCGACCTGACCAAATCCCCCGATAAAGCAACCAAATCCCCAATTATCGAAACAGTCAAAGAACAGTCGGCTATTTTTAACTATTTTTGTTTTGAAGATCATCCAAAATGAGACGTTATTTCGAAATAATCTATTGGTTTGCTGCCGTAATTCTGATCAGCCTGCTCTTTGTGAGCCTGATGAAAAGTTACGTTGCAGCGCTCTTTTTGTCTGTTATGATGCTTCCGGGGGCGCTTTTTGCCAAGTTCCTCGGTGGTTCCATATCATCCCAAAATCGCTCCCGCAGAGTTCTCGAAACAATATATTTCCTATTGATTGTCCTTCTTATCGAGTACCTTGCTATTTTCCTCTCCTGCTTCTACCTCTTTGGGTATCATCTTCCCGAAACTATGAATATCCTATTCAACCCTTTATTTATCTGGCTTTTATTGATTGTCTTCTGGGGCTTTGAGAGGTTTCTGGCAGCAAAATTCTTGGTCGGAAAGGTACGCGACAGATTTATGGAATTCACCTCGGAACGCAAAAAAATAAGGATAGAAATCGATACAATATTGTATGTTGAGTCGCGTGACGACGTTGTGCTTGTGGTCGCTTCAGATGGAAAACAATACCGTACCAGAATGAATATCACGCTGTGGAGCAATGTCCTGGATGACCGATTTGCAAGGGTGCACAGAGCCTTTATTGTAAACAGGAACTATGTGAAAGGCATGTCGGCTGGGCGATTGGAACTTGCTTCAGGTGTAAAGATCGATGTCTCGAAACGCTACCGGGAGATGGTAGGAGAATGGTTTGACATTGTTGATTGAATTAATCATGGGCGCGACTAAACCATAACTCCGTTTTGCTTCAGGAAAGTTGATTGCCTTCTTTCGGGTTACTATCAAAAAATATATTCACTAACTTTAAATTTAAAGCGTTTTTATCCGTAAAAAAGTGAATTTCTATCGCATTCACACTATATTCGTGACCAATACTGAAATTCCGATGAGAATATTGAAATTTCACAAAAATGCCAGATGCTTCTTTTTCCAATCCGCAAAAAAAGGCGGAGTATTCAATTCCAGTTCCTGTTGTTGGTTCAGAAACACCTGCATACTGGATGCTTCGAGAATCAATGCCTGGTCACTTTCCCGGTATATGGAATAATCAAAAAGTATCTTGGCTGCATCACTATTGATAAAACGTGTTTCTACAATCGCCGAATCTCCGTAACGTAGCGGAAGCTGATACACACAGTTAAGTTTAACAATCGGAATGTAGTAGCCGGATTCAAGTACATCCTGATAAGTGATCCCATATTTTTTCCCAAAAGATTCGCGGCCATCTTCAAGATATTTAACATAAGCCCCGTGCCACACAATATTCATTGAATCTACTTCACTAAAACGCACTTTGATATGGACGGTGTCGGACAATACCTGCATATTATTTTGTTTGATTTTCACAATGATAAATATTAGATCGTTTCATTCAAATGAATGCAAATATAGTGAAAGGTGAGAGCAATTATAGAAAACTTGCTTTCGAAAAATTGCCGAATTACATCCTATATCCTATAAATATAGAAAGAATATGGTCAATAGATCCACAATACACTCAATCATGAATCTCCTTAAAGAAAAGGACTTTAACAATTATTAAGATTTTTTCGTGACCATTCTTGCCAAGTATTGGTTAACATTGCATGACTTTTTGGTAAAATGGTTTTATGATAAAATTTTGTTACGTAAAACTCTTACAATAAAACTTTATACCGGAAGCTAGTTCATATTCCTGTTATGTCGGAAATCATCGTTTTTCTTTTGTAAAAAACTGTACATCATATTCTAAAAATGAAAGTAAAAAATATCTTCTTTATTGCTTTGGCACTTGCATTGGTGGGAGCAATCGTATATAAAGCTGTTTGGTCCAAGCCGGCACAGGCGAAATCCGGAGGCGGTCTGGCCCGTGCTGCCTTACCTGTGAACCTTCTGGTCGTTAAACCGCAAAGTTTTATCGAAACACTTTCTGTAACGGGGACTGTCGAAGCCAATGAAGAAGTCCTGTTGAAAAGTGAAGTGTCGGGAAAAATTACAGGGATCTTCTTCAACGAAGGTACCCGGGTTGATAAAGGAACATTGCTGATAAAAGTATATGATGATGATTTACAGGCACAATTAACAAAAGCCCAGGCCAACCTGAAGCTGACAGAAGAAGTGGAAGCCCGCCAGAAACAATTACTGGAACGGGAAGCCATCAGCCGTCAGGATTATGATGTGGCTTATGCAAATCTTCAATCGGCACAAGCTGATGTAGCCCTGTTTGAATCCCAGATATCAAAAACAGAGATACGTGCTCCTTTTGATGGAACAATCGGATTCCGTAAAGTATCACCCGGCGAATATATTACTCCCGGAACTGAGATTGCGTCTTTAGTGAACAATCATCCGGCAAAAATACAATTCGCCGTTCCTGAAAAATATTCAAGGGTACTGGGAAAAAATACGGTTATCAAATATAGGCTGGAAGGAATGCTTGACGAACGTACCGCTTCGGTATATGCTGTGGATCCTGCTATAGATCAGGCAACCCGTACTTTACAGTTAAAAGCGCTCAGCCCTAATTTAAAAGGTGAACTTATCCCCGGTGCTTTTGTAAGAATCAATGTATTAATGGAAAAAAGCGATAATGTAATACTGGTTCCCACTGAAGCTGTAATATCTGAAACAGATGGACAAAAAGCTTATTTGTTCCGCAATGGAAATGTTGAAAAAGTAACAGTTGAAACAGGCACCCGTACCAACAGTAAAGTAGAAATTGTGCGAGGTATCCATTCCGGAGATACACTGATCACAACAGGTATGATGCAAATTACCCCTAGGTCAATGGTCACTCCCGCCGTAATCAATTGATACCCTGAATGAATTCCGGATTTTCTTTTTCATAGACCTGAAACCAGGTTTCATATAAACTTAACAAAGCGTTCTATTAAACGTCATTGAATAATTAAACAAGCATGAGCTTAGCATCCACAAGTATTAAGCGTCCGGTTATGGCTATTGTGATGTCATTAGTTGTCATCATCTTTGGTATGATCGGGCTCACCTCGCTGCCTGTACGCGAATATCCCAGTGTTGACCCTCCCATCATTAATGTAAGGACTTCATATCCGGGAGCCAATGCCGAAATCATCGAATCGCAAATAACTGAGATACTTGAAGCATCTATCAATGGAATCGCAGGTATTCGTATCCTGACATCAACCAGTAGTGACGGAAGTAGTAACATTACTGTAGAATTTGAACTTGGTGTGGACATGGAGACCGCCGCCAATGACGTACGTGATAGGGTGTCGAGGGTACAAAACCGGCTTCCCCGGGATTGCGATCCACCTACCGTAGCTAAAGCTGATGCTGATGCCAATCCGATCATTATGTTGGCTATACGGAGCGAAAAGCGGAACCAGTTGGAACTTACGGATATTGCCGACAGGCTTTTTAAAGAACAATTGCAAACAATATCCGGTATCAGTGAAATCAGTATTTATGGGGAAAAACGTTATGCAATCCGAATTGCTCTTGATCCGGCCAAATTATCGGCCTACAATCTCACGGCAGAAGATGTAAGATCGCAGATTACAGCCGAAAATGTCGAATTGCCTTCCGGGAGTATAGAAGGTACGGCCATTGATTTAACAATACGTACATTAGGTCTGATCAGAAGTCCTCAGGAATTTGAAGCATTGATCATTAAAGAAGTAAATGGAAATCCTGTCAAATTAGGCGATTTAGGTTTTGCTCAATTTGCAGCGGAAAATGAAAAGTCTATCAATAAACTGAATGGAGAGCCATGTGTCATCCTTGCCATATTGCCTCAGTCCGGAGCAAATAATGTGGAAATATCCGACTTATTTAAAAAGCGCCTTGAAGAAATCGTTTTAGATATGCCGGAGGATCTTGCCGTAGAAGTGATCATGGATACTACGGATTTTGTGAGAAATTCTATCCTGGAAGTAGAGGAAACCATCATACTGGCCTTTGTATTTGTGGTGATAATTATTTTCCTATTCTTACGTAACTGGCGTACAACGCTGATTCCGATTATAGCTATCCCTATATCACTGGTTGGGGCATTTTTTATTATGTATTTATTCAGCTTTTCGGTCAACATACTTACTTTGCTGGCAATTGTATTAGCCGTCGGGATCGTGGTAGATGATGCCATTGTGGTGATGGAAAATATTTTTGCCAAAGTAGAAGAAGGGATGTCCCCTATTGAAGCTGCATTTAAAGGATCCAAAGAGATATATTTTGCAATTATTTCCACAACAATCGTACTGGTTTGTGTATTTCTTCCGGTAGTATTTTTAAGTGGAACAACAGGAAGACTTTTCCGGGAATTCGGGATTGCTATTGCCGGTGCAATTGTTATATCTGCGTTTATATCCCTTACTTTAACACCAATGATGTGTTCCAAAATTTTGAAACCATCTTCTTCCCAAAGTAAATTTTACCAGGTAACAGAAAGATTCTTTGTGGCCCTATCAGATGCATACAGCAACGGTCTCAGTACTTTCATCCGGATGCGGTGGTTATCCGTTGTAATTATCATAGGGGCTTTCGTTGCTATTGTTGTACTGTTCCTTAACCTTAAGTCGGAATTAGCACCTCTTGAAGACCGCAGTCGTATTACGTTACGCGTAAGTGTTCCTGAAGGCACTTCATTTGAAAGCATGGCAGTATATATTGATGAGATTTCGGATATGGTCCGCGATTCCGTTCCCGAGTTAAAAAGTATGCAATCCATGGTCCGTGGAGGCTGGGGATTTGTACGCGCATTCCTTGTTGATCCGAATGAAAGGACCCGTAGCCAACAGGAAATAGCAGACAAACTTGTAAATGATACCCGGCTCATGACAAAAGGGAAGATACTGGTGACCCAGGATCCGACCATCGGGGACAGACGATCGGGACAAGGAGTACAATATGTTATCCAGGCAGCTACTCTGGATAAATTACGCTCAATACTCCCTGTTTTTATGGATGAAGTACAAAAAGATCCGACCTTCTCGTTTGCCGATGTCAATCTTAAGTTCAGCAAGCCGGAACTTGTGGTGAATATCGATAGGGAAAAAGCACGTTTACTTGATGTATCTACTACAGCTATTGCACAAACGATGCAGTTGGCTTATGCAGGACAACGTGTCGATTATTTTACCATGAATGGAAAGCAGTATCAGGTGATTGTTGAAGTAGACAAACAAGACCGTAACAAACCGGATAATCTCACGGCACTGTATGTACGGAGTAATACCGGAAACATGATCCAGTTAGATAATTTAATATATGACTCTATAAAAAGTAATACTCCATCGTTATACAGATTTAACCGTTATGTATCAGCTACGGTTTCAGCGACAATGGCAAAGGGTTACACGTTAGGAGATGGTATTGCAGCTATGGATGTTATATCAAAAAAAGTATTGGATGATACTTATAAAACGGATCTATCCGGTCAGGCCCGTGAGTTTAACGAAAGTTCAAATAGTATTTACTTCGCTTTCGGGCTAGCCCTGCTCCTCGTATATCTTGTTTTGGCAGCCCAGTTTGAGAGTTTCAGGGATCCTCTTATTATCATGTTCTCTGTTCCGCTGGCATTAATGGGAACACTTCTATCTCTGTGGTTTTTTGATCAAACCATCAATATTTTCAGTGAAATAGGTATCATTATGCTGATCGGACTTATCACTAAAAACGGGATTCTCATTGTTGAGTTTGCCAATCAGCGTCGTGATATGGGACATTCTATCCTTAAAGCCGTAAAAGATGCTTCTGTTTCACGACTCCGCCCTATATTAATGACGAGCCTTGCCACAATTTTCGGTATATTACCTATTGCACTGGCATTGGGAGCGGGTGCCGAAAGCCGTGTTTCAATGGGAATCGCCGTAGTCGGCGGGATGCTTTTCGGAACCATCCTTACTTTATTCGTCGTCCCTGTGATGTATACTTTTATTACCAGTAAAGAACGGGTGATCATCCGCGAGGAAGATTATTTATAATTCTGTAATTCAATATATAAGAAATGATTCGTTTTTCTTCATTCGTGCATAAATCTCTCTTTTTCATAACATTGTTGTCATATTGTTTTTGTGCAGGTTCTCAGGAACTTCCTGTCCTCACACTTACAGACGCCATTGCCGTAGGTTTAGATAATAATTATAGTATCCTGCTCTCCCGCAATAGTGAGCAAATAAGCAGTAACAATGCCACCATCGGCAATGCGGGAATGTTGCCGTCACTTACCCTTAACGGGACCATCACCAAGGGAGTAGCTGACAGTGATATGAAATTTTTCGACGGGAGGGAACAAGACCGGAGTGGGGCAAAATCCACCAACCTGAACGCAAATGTCGCCCTGAACTGGACTATTTTCGACGGGTTAACCATGTTTGCGAATTATGACCGGTTAAAAGTGCTTGAAGCAATAGGCCAGGAAAATCTACGGGCAACCATTCAGGAAACTATTTCCTCCATCATGAACGTTTATTTTGATATTGTCAGTCGCCAGCAGGAAATGGATGCCCTGGAGAACATCCTCAAGATATCACGCCAACGGTTACGCAGTGCCAATGACCTGTTCCAATCCGGAAAGGTATCAAAAGTAGATTTATTATCTGCCAGGGTAGATTATAATGCTGATACAGCTTCATACATACAACAAACAGATGGTTTGAAAAATGCCAAAATCCAACTCAACCGGTTACTGGCAAGGGATATCACAGCAGACTTTACTGCATCGGATAGTATTTCCATTGACCAAGGCCTTCAATATGGACCGATACATGATAAAGCCCTGGCGGAGAATCCGGATGTGGTACTGGCCCGTATGTCTGCCAATGCTGCTTCTTTCGCCCTAAAGTCAGTACAAGGGTCCCGATATCCGACAGTCAGGCTTACTTCCACATATACCATGAGTAAGGTAGATTCCGAGTCCGGACAGGTAGAAGTAAATAAATCGAATACTTTCAATTATGGGGCGACCGCAAGTATTCCTCTATTTAACGGATTGAATATCAACCGGGAAATAAAAAACGCAAAACTGGAAAGAGAAGCAGCAGAATTACGGTATGACGAAATGCAGAAAGAGATAGAGGCACAGGTAGCTACAGCATATAGCGCCTATGAGGTGAACCGGAAACTGGCTAAGTTCGAAGCTTCGAACCTTAAACTGGCTGAAGAAAACCTGGATATCTCAATAGAACGTTATAAATTCGGAGCTATTTCTGCCGTTGAATTACGTGAAGTGCAAAGAAGTTACATATCTACTGCTAACCGGATGATCGTTGCCGTATACAATGCCAAAATAGCAGAAACGGCCTTAAAATTGCTGACCGGAGAAGTGATGGCTTTGGAATAGATACTATTTATATTCATTTATGATGTAAAATCTCAAAAAGAAAGATATTCTCTAATTATTTTTCTTTTTCTTAGTTTACCAAATATTAGAAGATTCAGAATCGGAGTTTTTATATTATTAGTAAAACCAACGGAACAATATGTAGCATGTAGTGAAATCACTATATATAACAACCGTTTTTCTATAAAGTCTTAATTTTTCAAGAGTTAATCAACAGAAACTATCCGAATATTATTTTTCCTTTCTGTTTTTCTGTTCTTTTATTGAGTTTATTTTTTGTTCAACGGTTTCCTGTTTGTTATTCAGTTCAACAGCATATTTGCAAATATGGTACGCTTCGTCGGAACGACCGGCCACCACCAGCAATTCACACATATGGTCTACTATTTCAGGGTTGTCTTCTCCTCCGTTTTTCATAGCTTTTTCAAGCATTACAATGGCTTCTTCCACACGTCCTAATTTGTACAACACCCAGGCATAAGTATCCAGATAAG
>JAISOY010000029.1 GCA_031275285.1 Bacteroidales bacterium
AAAATCAAATTGATAATTAACAATGTAAGAAATAAGCTTTTACAGATCATCTTCGCTTTAGTGCAAAAAGGACAGATTTATATAAATGATTACCAAAATCAGTTGGATATAAAATTTGGCTAAATAATAATGAAATAATTTGGATTTTAACATAGAATTCGTTCTCAATCATACCTTAAAAAATAATAAATTTATGATTAATTTTGAATTGAACTAATTTGAGGAGGCCTATAAACAACACTATTGGCAAGGGAGAGTAATTGTTGATACGAATTTTGCTATCATGAAACAAAAGTGTCGGCGAAAATAGTTACTTTCGCACCATCATACAATTGAAGTTATCTGTAGTGTTTATGTCCGGGAAAATTTACAGGATTTTTTTATTGATAATGATGTTCCAGTTTTCTGTGAATGCACAAGATCCAATCGAAAATATCGATAGCTTAATAGAGGTATTTTCACATCACAGAACTTATGATACGACACGGGTCAACCTACTAAATGATATTGCCTATGCGTATGTTCCGCTGATACTTGATGGTGATTCTTCAAAATTAGAATTGGCAAGACGGTATGTTCAGGAGTCAGTTGTTTTGGGAGAAAAATTGCATTATAAAACAGGAACAGCGAGGGCATATAATGTTACAGGTATTATCTGTTTCTTATCAGATCAAAGTTACGAAGCATATTCCTATTATAAAAAAGCGGAAAAAATATACACCGAATTAGCTGATACTTTAAGGCTTTGTTATATTAATAATAACATTATCATGACCCTTCAGAAGCTTGGAGAGGTTGAAACATTAAGGACACAGGTATATCACCTGCTTGATCTGAGCATGAAGATTGGCAATGTGCGTTTTATTGCTGATGCAGTTAATGCCTTGGTCAATAGTGGTGAAGGGAGTGAAAAAATTACTGAAGGGATAAGATATGCTATTGCCCGTTTGGATGAGGTCAGACCCACTTCACGCGCTGTTCTCGAAAGATCATATGGAGAAGTACTGGCAAAGCAAAAGAAAAAGGATGAAGCCCTGGAATATGTACACAGGGCAAGGGTAAGGGATGAAAAAGACAGTGTTGACCTCCGGTGGGTATATATCACATTGGCACAGATTCATGTTATTTTTGAAAATGTAGATTCTGCAAAATATTATCTGGATAAAGTGCATGGTCTGTCCGGAGAAAACAGCCTTAATCATAATTATTATATCGAACATGTTTCGATGAAAATCGATTCTTTGAAGGGAAATTGCTGGGGAGCATTTTTGCATTTTCGAAAAAGTGTTGAAATAGATGATAGTATTGCCAAGAAAGCAAAAATAGATGAGATCGTCAGTATAAAAAACTGGCACAAAATAGAACAGCGACGAGCTGAAGAGCAGATTATCCTTCAGGAAAAGCGGAATCAGGAAAAGTTAAATTTCCTGTTATATATTTTGCTTGTTTTGATATTAATGTTGGTAGTGATGCTTGTTATCTACTACAAAAAACGGGTAAACGACAATAAGTTGTTACAAAGAAACAATGAAGAATTACAGGAATTACATGGAGTAAAAGACAAATTGTTTTCACTCATTGCTCATGACCTGCGAAATCCAATGATTTCGTTCATGTCGATGATAAAACTGTTTTCATTGCGTGAAGTCGGTCCTGAGGAGCAGGATGAGATGCTGGAAGATATTTCGAACAAAGCAAACGAAACTTATTCTTTGCTCAACAACCTGCTTTATTGGTCGAAATCGCAGATGAACGGTATTAGTCCGCAACCAGGATATTTTGACATTCGGGAACGGAGCAACGAAAGTATTCGTTCTTTGGAGCATCAAGCCCTCTATAAAGGTATTGTCCTCTATAATGCAATTACTTCATTGCAGGTATGGGCCGATCCGGATATGACCGATGTGGTGTTTCGCAACCTGATCACAAATGCGGTCAAATATTCGCAATCCGGGGATATCGTGACAATTGCCAGTGCTGTGAAAGGTGATTTTGTGGAAATCTCTGTTAAAGATACCGGTATTGGAATTTCGCCTGAAACACAGCAAAAATTATTTAATATTTCTGAAACTACCAGTCAACGAGGTACGACCAACGAATCCGGTTCCGGATTGGGATTGGTGCTCAGTGCCGATTTTGTAAGGCTTAATGGTGGAACCATCTGGTTTGAGAGTGAATTGGGAAAAGGAAGCACATTTTATTTTACTATTCCATTACATCCTTAAATTGACCCTATAAAAGTTTTTACTGACCAACCCAAACTCCGATATTTTAGGTAGTCTATTCCTGTTTTCTGGAATCCGGTATATATTGTAAAAAGCCAACGGATAATTAAAAGAAGCATTTTAACTATTTTTCACATTTGATGTATTGGAATCCTGCTATCTCTTATTATATTTGATACGGACGTGAATTAAAATTCCACATATGGAAAAGAATATTTCACATAAAGAAAATGAAGGGGAAAATTATCATGTTCCCGGACTTGAAAAGGGGTTGATTATTATGGAGCATCTGGCTTCCTACCCTAAAGGCTTGAATTTGCAGGAAATCAAGTCTTCGTTGAATATTTCACAGACTACTGCTTATCGTGTCCTGCAAACCCTGGTTAAGCTGGGTTATCTGCTTTATAATGAAACGGAAAAATCATATAGGTTATCCACCAAACTGTTGACTATTGGTTTCTCTTCACTGAACGAACATCATTTACTCGAGATTGTTCTGCCATGCCTTCGTGAATTACGGGATATTATTAAGGAGACGGTTTGTTTCGGTATACTGGGAAGTGAAAAAGGAGTTTTTATAGAGCAGGCCCAGGGACATCACGCTTTCCGGTTTGTGCTGGCTCCGGGGAAAAGTTTCGAACTGCATTGTTCCGCTCCCGGCAAAGCTATGATGGCATATCTGCCCGATGTGGTAAGAAACCGTTACCTTTCGTATATGGGTTTCGAAAAATATAACGACCGTACCATTACCAATGAAAAGGATTACCTGGAAGAACTGGAGAAGGTAAGGAAGGTGGGGTATGCCCTGGATAATGAAGAAGAACTGTCGGGTGTGATTTGTGTTGCTGCTCCCATTTTTAATTACAGGGGATATCCGTGCGGGGTGATCTGGACATCAGGACCTAAGGACCGGCTGACTCCGCAGGCGATCCTGGTTACAGCCGGGCAGATCAGGGAAATGACCGAAAAGATATCACTTAGTTTGGGATATAGCAGAACAGTTCACTGACCGGTTGGTAAATTGACGGAAAATCTGTGCGGGTTTATTATAAGTAATATAAAACAATTAATGTTATACTTTCTGAACGTAATTAACATTGAGTAATGTGACTCAAGAAAACAATAAATAGCACTGAGTGCTTAAATAAAAGCAATGAAAAAGTTTTTGAAAAAAGGAATCATCGTGTTTTTGGGAGCTGTCTGTTGTGTGGCGTTTATCATATCGGACAATAAGCCTTTTTACCCGACCGGCATTACCCGGTGCGAAGATGGGATTCTTTTTTCCCAGAAAGGGATGAAACGCCTGGATCTATATACGCCTGACGGAAAGAAACTGATCCGTTCGTTCCCTTTTGAAGAGATCCCTACAGGGGTTGCGTCTGATGGGAATACGGCATATGTCACCACTTTCGAAACCCAGGGGATATTACACCAGGTAGACCTCCGTTCGGGAGAGATCAAAGCATCGGTTCCTACGGGTTCGGGAGCTGCAGCCCCTATCTTAAGTCCCGACAAACGACTGGTATATGTCTGTAATCAGTTTTCCAATACCGTTTCGGAAGTCGATATGGTACAAAAGAAAGTGTTACGCACAGTCTCTGTTTTGCGCGAACCCAGAGGGGCTGTTTTCAGTAAGGACGGCAAATACCTGTTTGTGACCAATTTTCTTCCCGCTCAGCGGGCCGACGTGGATACGGTAGCTTCTGCAGTATCGGTGATCGAAATGACAAACTTCAAAAAAGTGAAAGATATTCCTTTGGCCAGTGGCAGTAATGCATTAAGAGGCATCTGTATCACTCCCGATGGTCAATATATTTATGCATTGCATAACCTGGGGCGTTTTCAACTCCCCACTTCCCAGTTGCAACAGGGATGGATGAATACCAGCGCTTTCAGTGTGATCGATGTCCGTGCCCAGAAATACCTCGGGTCTATCCTGGTTGACGAGGCTGAAAAAGGTGCTGCCGGGGTATGGGACATCACCTGTACGGATGACCTGCTCCTGATTTCCCATTCCGGGACACATGAGGTCAGTGTGATCGATCATACGGCGATGAGAAAGAAATTTGAAGCGTATGTACCCAAAGAAAACCTGGATTATGACCTGACCTTCCTTGTCGGGATCCGGCAACGCATTCCTTTGGAAGGGAACGGTCCCCGAAAAATATTATTGGACGGTAACCGTTTGCTGGTTCCGACCTATTTTTCAGACATCCTGAATGTGCTGGATTTGCAGGATTTGTCCGTTTCGACGGTTCATATGAATCCGAACAGGAGGGAAAGCGCAGAAGACAAGGGCGAAAAATATTTTAATGATGCTACTTATTGCTTCCAGACCTGGCAGTCGTGTAACGGATGTCATCCGGGGGATGCCCGGGCTGACGGGATGAACTGGGACCTGATGAATGACGGGATCGGTAACCCCAAGAATTGTAAAAGCCTGTTATATTCCCATGTTACTCCTCCGAATATGATATCCGGGATACGTGCTAAAGCAGAGATCGCTGTCCGTGCAGGATTTACTCATATCCAGTTTTCCGAAATACCGGAAGAAAAGGCCGGGTGTGTGGACGCATACCTGAAAGCTTTACGGCCTGTACCCAGTCCTTACTTAGTCAACGGACAGCTCAGCGGGAAAGCAAAGCAGGGACGGGAAGTATTTGAAAAAGAGAATTGTACGCAATGTCACAGTGGGCCTTACTTTACCGATCTGAAAATGCACCGGATCGGCGATGATATCGAATTTGAAAACGGTTGGGATACGCCCACGCTCATCGAAGTATGGCGGACTTCCCCCTATTTGTTTGACGGACGCGCTGCTACCATGCATGATGTGTTTTCAACACACAAACACGGCATTAACCGGAAATTGTCCAAAGGAGAACTGGATGCCCTCGTTGAATATGTAAATTCTTTATAATTTTTAATCATCAATAATCAACAATAATGAAGACGAGACTCAATTTGAAAACTTTATGTGTCGGAATACTGCTGGTATCCCTGGTATCATGTACAGGAAAAAAGTCAACCGAAGAGAAAGCCTGCTGCAGCAATCACACCACAAGCGTTAATACAAGTAATAATTTAAATAATATGGTATTAAAAGGTTATAAGAAAAAGTATACGAATAAGGACTTTTATACTGATGGAAAGTTCAATGAAAAAGTAGCTGTGGATGCATTTAAAGATATGTTGGACTTCTATGGTATGCCCTGGACCTCCTTTATGGATGCTGAATTCTGGGCTGTGGACTTTGGTCTCGGCGACTTTGAAAATGTAGGTATGGGAGGGATTTTCTGGGTAAACGATCAGGAGCATGGTTATTTTGCCCATGCTATTTACCTTTTACCCGGTCAGATGATTCCGGAGCATGCACATGTGAAAACAGAGTTCTCTCCTAAGTTCGAATCCTGGATGGTAACAAAAGGGTGGGCATATAACTTCTCGGAAATCGGTGATGAAACACCCAATATACCCTCTATTCCTGTAAGTCACGGACCAATTAAAAGTAAAAATTTCGTTATTCAGAATGTCGGTGACATTATTCACCTGAAGAAAGCGGAATCCTTCCATTTCTTGATGGCCGGACCAGATGGCGCTATCGTAGACGAATGGGCATGTTATCATGATGGCAGTGGATTACGTTTTACGAATTCCAAAGCGAAGTTGTAATTTGATCATCTTCATTCCCGCCGGTAGATATGATCCGGCGGGATTGTAAATACAATATGATTCCGGATGTTATGTTCAGATTGTTTTCGTTTGCGCACGTTTCTAACGCACACAAGCAGGGTATTCATCCGGTATTCAAAAATAAGATAAATAATACCAATCAATTAATGTTGCATTTGATGAGTGTAATTGGCTTGATCAATGCGACTTAATGAAATAATAAATAGCACTGAGTGCTTAATGTTTGGCACAAATTAGAAAACCAGTTTTACAATCAATCTACCATGAATAACAAAGCCGTTTTCATCATCATTATATGTTTTCTATCCTGTTTTGCTTTAGAGGCCCAAAAAACAAAGAAAGAACAGAAACAGGAATCGTGGATAGATGCTTATGTCAACGAAAAAGCAAGTATCCGGCAGACCCTTCAAAAGGCAAATATGCCGGTTCAATCCGAATGGATGAAAGTAGGGATGAAAGCTGCGCCTTTTGTGGTCGACCTGAAAGGTGTAGATCGGTTGTTATTGATGGTCTGGGGAGGACCTGACGGTAATTCTTTCGATCATGCCGTTTGGGCCAACGCCCGTTTTATTAAAGCCAATGGTAGCAGTGTATGGATGGACGAGGTAAAACCGGAATTTGTACGGGTCGGCTGGGGTAATGCCCCCATACTGAATAAGAATTTGGAAGATAAAGAAATACGGATTGCCGGGAAGGGATATGAACATGGTGTTTGGACCCATGCAGAAAGTGTGATCTATTATCCTGTTGACGGGTATGTGCGTTTTGAAGCCGAGGTCGGTATTGAAGACCTTTCCAGGAACGGATCGGCTTATTTCATGGCTTATAATACTTTTCCCCGTGAACGTGTACAGAAACTTCAGGATCAATACCCTGAAAAATTTAACTTATTGCAATCCAACATACCGGATATTTACCTGTGCTTTCTTACTACCGATGACTCAGTCGAAAAAGGCCTGGCAGTCAGCCTTTCCGATCAGGTCAAAAACGGGACATATTTTAAAGATCAAATCAGGCAAATAGAAAGTGAGAAGGATATCGATACACGTATTCGCCGTTATCTCGAGTTGTTTGAAAAAGAAGATGCCCTGTTGCGTTTGGAAAGTGAATTGGCATGGCTGAATATGGAATCTGTCCGGCTGGCTTATGCCGATATGAAAAAACAAAAAGGCTTTGATGCTTCCAAGTATGATCCTCAGTACCAGGAGTTACTGTCATTAACAAAAAACGGATTTGACGAAATCTACTCCGGTAACGACCAGGCTATGGATAATGCAAAGAAGGCAATAACACTTAAGCGTTCGCTTCTGTTGGGCAATACTTTGCTGGATATGGATAAAATACTGGTTGCCCGTTTCAATCTGGGGAGAAGGGCGCGTTCGGCAATGGCTCCCGAACTGGGGACGCAATCCAACAATTGGTCGAACCAGCAATCTGCCCGTCGTCAGGGTTTTGATGCGGATATTGTCGAATTAAGCAATCTCAGGAACGACATAAAAATACGCAGCATATACAAGCCGGAAGGGCGGTCTTCCATTACCGACCTGAAACTGCACTGGGATGCCGACAGGATCATGTTTACATCGATTATGCCGGATAAACGTTGGAATATTTTCGAGACAACCATGAATGGAGGAGGAACAGCCACCCCTCTTGTAAATATGGTGGAACCTGATCTGGAATTTTTTGACGGGGCTTACCTTCCCGACGGACGAATATTGGCTGCTTCTAATGTAGGATACCAGGGAGTACCTTGTGTGAACGGAAGCGACCCGGTAGGGAATTTTGTATTGTATGATCCGGCTAAAGAGTCGTTCCGGCGATTGACATTCGATCAGGACGCTAACTGGAATCCGACCATTATGCACAATGGCCGTATCATGTATACCCGGTGGGAATATACGGACTTGACCCATTATTTTTCAAGGATCGTGATGCACATGAATCCCGATGGAACAGAAAACAAAGCCTTATTCGGTAGCGGTTCCATCTTTCCGAACAGCACATTCGATATACAGCCGTTGCCGGGACATTCATCGGCTTTTGTAGGGATCATTTCCGGTCATCACGGAGTAGCGCGTTCCGGGCGGTTAATACTCTTCGATCCGACTGTAGCAAGAACGGGGGTCAAAGGAATGATGCAGGAAATACCCTACCGGAACCGGCCAATTATACCCCTGGTTAAAGACGAACTGGTGGATGATGTATGGCCGCAGTTTATTAAACCCTATCCTTTGGATGATAAATATTTCCTGGTGGCTGCTAAATTGTCGCCGGGAAGTCTATGGGGCATATACCTGGTGGATATATTCGACAATGTGACATTGATTGCCGAATATGAAGGGGAAGGATTGATCAGTCCCATACCGGTGCGCAAATCAACTGTTCCCCCGGTTATACCCGACCGGGTAAAGCTAGGTGATAAAGAGGCTACCGTATTTATCCAGGATATTTATGAAGGCGAAGGTTTAAGGGGAGTTCCCCGCGGAACCGTTAAAGCCTTACGTGTATTGTCCTATGAATATGCTTATATCAATTCTCCTTCCGATTTTTATGCACAGGGCATTCAAAGCGGATGGGATATCAAACGCCTGCTGGGAACCGTACCTGTCGAAGAAGACGGATCGGTAATTTTCAAGATTCCGTCCAATATGCCGGTTTCTTTACAACCCCTCGACTCGGAAGGACGGGCTGTACAATGGATGAGAAGCTGGTTTACCGGTATGCCCGGTGAAGTGGTGTCCTGTGTCGGCTGCCATGAAGACCAGAATAAAATAGCCATTCCCAAGCGGGTGATCGCATCGACCAAAGCGCCTTCGAAACTGACGGTGCATAATGGATATGTGCGGTCGTTTACTTTCGACTACGAAGTACAGCCGATACTGGATCGTGCCTGTGTGTCCTGTCATAACGGAGACAACGGAAAAATGGACCTGCGGGGCGGCAGGAAAGATAAGCGTGGTTACGGTACTTCTTACCTGTCAATCCATCCGTTCATCAACCGGCAAGGACCTGAAGCGGATATGCCGGTATTGGTTCCATACGAATACCACGCATCTACCAGTGAACTGGTCCGTTTGCTGAAAAACGGCCATTATAATGTTAAACTTACAGATGAGGAATGGCGGTCGTTGTATAACTGGATCGATTTCAATGCGCCCGATAAAGGCCGTTTTGTCGCAAACCCACTGAACGGGATCGAACAGATCAGCCGCCGTCAGGAATTGGGAAAGAAATATGCAGACGGTGTATATGTGGACTGGCAAAAAGAACTGGAAGATTATGCCGCTTTCCTGAAAACCAAGGGGGAGATTAAACCGGAAATGCCGGAACCTGTGAAAAAGAAGGACGAAAAAGAAGTTAAGGTAAAAGGCTGGCCGTTTGATGCGAAACAGGTTACAGAAATGCTTGCCACGGAAAAGGAAATCCGTAAAGAAATCACCCTTGCACCTGGCATCACCATGGTTTTCGTAAGGATTCCCGCCGGAGAATTTGTAATGGGTAGTAATAACGGCAGTAACAATAACAGGCCGGTTTCACGTGTGAAGATCGGTAAAGCTTTCTGGATGGGAGAAATAGAAGTAACCAACGAACAATACAACGTTTTGTTTCCTGAACATGATAGCCGTTATGTCGACCAGTTCTGGAAAGATCACACCACTCCGGGGTATCCGGCCAATGAACCCTTACAACCTGTAATACGGGTCAGTTGGGAAGAAGCGATGGAATACTGTAAACAATTAAGCCAACAAACAGGGCTGAATATTACTTTACCTACCGAAGCGCAATGGGAATGGGCTTGCAGGGCGGGAAGCAACCATGCATTCTGGTATGGAGATATGAATACCGATTTCAGCACCAAAGAAAACCTGGCAGATGCACAACTCACTAAAATGGCTGTAAGTGGAGTAGACCCCCAGCCAATGTCCAAGGATAATCCATGGTATCCCTATTTCAATTTCATTCCGAAAGCAGAAGGGGTAGATGACGGAAATATGTTACAAACCGATGCGCGGAAATACGAAACCAATCCGTTCAACCTGTATGCCATGCACGGTAATGTGAATGAATGGACACGCTCGGATTACCTGCCTTATCCATACAGTGAAAAATCCGGTAAGGACTCCGAATTCAAAGTGGTGCGGGGAGGCTCTTATTGGGAACGCCCGGAATATTCAACCTCGTATACCCGTAAGTATTTTTATCCATGGCAAAAAGTTAAAAATGTAGGATTCAGGGTGATTATCGAGGACTAAGTAATAAAGAATTAAAAATTAAGAATTGAAAATTGAAAATTGAGAGTGAATGCGGCTCGTTAAGCCCGTATCTTCATGCAAAAAATGTTGGGACCAAATATATTTTTGACGACATTATTTACAGGCAATCTTTGATCAGGTGAAGAGGAACTTATACCGGTTGATTTCATCCCATTGGACTACCATTGTCCTGTTACTGCTATATGCAACAGGCTTGGCGGTGGCTACTTTCATTGAAAAATACTACGGAACAGATATGGCCAGGCGGCTCGTTTATTTTTCACCGGTATTTTTCCTGCTACAGCTTCTGTTGATCTTAAATTTCATCTTTATTGTTCTAAAAAATAAATACCTGAAACAGGGAAAATGGGGGATGCTGCTGCTACATGGGGCCTTAACCATTATTCTGGCAGGAGCCCTGATCACTCATTTGTTTTCTGAAGAAGGATATATACACATCCGTGAAGGGGAAAAATCCGACAGATTCCATGTACAGTCTTTTGGAACGACGATCGTTAAGACATTGCCGTTCAGTCTGGAACTGCTTGATTTTACCCTGCATCGTTATCCGGGTTCCGGCAGCCCGTCATCTTATGAGAGCGAATTGCGGGTATATACAAGGGAAAAAGTATTCGATGCATTGGTTTATATGAACCATACGCTGGATGTGGATGGTTACCGGTTTTTTCAGGCTTCATTCGATAAGGATGAAAAAGGAACCGTTCTCTCCGTCAATAAAGATGTATGCGGAAGAAGTGTTACTTATGCCGGTTATCTCCTTTTGTTTGCCGGCTTCATCCTTTGCTTTACAGGTAAAAACTCCCGTCTGCGGGTCCTTTTCCGGATGCTGAAAAAGACAACCGTAACAATCATTTTTGTTCTTTGTATTTTCCGGATGCACGTTTATGCTTCCGGCCAACCGGGATTGATTCCCGGAATAGAAAATTTCCCGGTCGACCGGGAACATGCCAAAGCTTTCGGAACACTTGCCCTGCAGTCATCTTATGGAAGAATTGTCCCTGTCAATACCTTTTCTTCGGAAATCCTACGAAAATTATATCATAGCGACCGGATCGGAGCTATGGATGCCGACCAGTTCCTGCTAAGCCTGTTGATCGTACCGGAGCTATGGAGTGAACAACCTTTGATCCATGTAACCAACAAGGAACTGATCCATTCGTTAAACCTTAGCGGGAAAAAATGTGCTTATGCGGACCTGTTCGACGCAAACGGGAATTATAAGCTGGAAGGATCAGTCAATCAGGTATATGGTAAGACTCCTACCGAACGGAGCAAACTGGATAAGGATCTGTTGAAATTAGACGAGAAGGCCAATATACTACTTCAATTATTTGACCTTCAATTACTCCATCTGTTTCCGGATGCCGGTCATCCGGACCATCCATGGTATTCTCCGGGTGACGACCTGTCGGTTTTTTCAGGCATGGATTCCGTGTTCGTTTCCCGGATCATGGGCTGGTATCTCATGGAAGTACGTAAAGCAACGCAAACAGGTGAATGGCAGCGTGCTGATGAGGTGCTGGAAATGATCTCGACCTACCAGTCGGCCAAATGCCGTCCCGGAGATATTGACAATAAAAAAATACAAGCTGAGCTGAAGTATAACCGGATGAATATTTTTTCGTTATCCAAACGGTTTTACCTAATGTCAGGAGTTTTTCTGCTCGTATTGGGATGCCTTTCATGGAACAGGAAATCCCGGTACCTGCTTGTCGGAAAATGGTTGTTAAGCGCGATAATCATTGCCTGTTTCCTGTTCCATACGTATGGAATATGTCTGCGTTGGTACATAGGGGAACATGCGCCGTTTTCCAATTCTTACGAAACCATGGTTTATGTGGGTTGGGCTACGGTGCTGGCAGGGCTCCTTTTCATCTCCCGTTCTACCGTCACACTGGCACTGGCTACCCTTTTCGGAGGTGTTATCCTTTTCGTGTCGGGCCTGAACTGGATGGATCCGCAGATTACCCCGCTGGTGCCGGTGCTCAAGTCACCATGGCTGATGTTCCATGTTGCAGTAATCGTTGCTGCCTACGGATTCATGGGGATCAGTTTTCTTATCGGCGCCACCAATCTGGGGATAATGACATTCGGGAACAAAAAGAACATTACTGTACTACAACGGATCGGGGAATTGAGCATCATCAATGAAATATCCCTACTGACCGGCTTGATACTGATGACAACTGGCACATTCCTCGGAGCCATTTGGGCCAATGAATCATGGGGGCGTTACTGGGGCTGGGATCCCAAAGAAACCTGGGCATTGGTTACGATTGTGGTATATGCCGTGGCAACCCACCTGAGAATGGCCAAACGTTACTATAACCTGTGGATATTCAACGTGCTGTCCGTATTCGCTTTTGCTTCCGTATTGATGACTTTTTTCGGGGTGAATTATTTCCTGAGCGGGATGCATTCCTACGGTTCCAACAGCAATGTGAATGCTATTTTTGTATACTTATATGTTGCCGGAGGGTTACTTCTATTGTTAAGCGTTGTTTCCTACCGGTCGTATAAAACACTTCACCCTGCGTCCGGTAAATCGGTCGATCCTGTTGTATCTCCTGATTCATCAACCATCAACCATAACCATATTTAATAATCAATTAATCTAAACAAGTCATGAGGAAATTTAATCATGTGGGTATCGTTACCCGGGAAGACAAAGAAGGGGCATTTTTCAACGAAGGTTTGAGCGTCTGGCTGACCGATTACACCAAGAGCGCCAACCGGATAGAATATTTGAAGTTTGTGGAAGGGTCGTGTATGCCGGAACTGGTGCAAACGGTCACCCACATGGCATATGAGGTGCCTGATCTGGAGGAGGCGCTCAAAGGAGCTAAAGTGATCTTCGGACCGGCTGTATGTGATGAACACCTGACAATTGCTTTCATCGAAGAAGAAGGCATAGCGGTAGAATTAATGGAGATCAAATAATTCAAAAATCCAAAGTTTAAAAGTTCAAGGTTAGATAAGAAACGAAACCTTGAACCCGAACCGGGCTTGCGAGCTCATCAAAGATAAACTTTGAACTTTAAATAATCATTTAAAAATATTCGCATGAAATGTTCATAAACATAGCGGTATACCCACCGTCATGAACAAAGTTGGACATTTAGCTTTGCTGAGCCCTTCGGGGTTCATCTAACCATTTAAAATAATTTTATTCATATGAAAACCAAATTCATTAATAATCCGGAAAACCTGACATCCGAATTACTGGAAGGCTATGTAATGGCTTATAAAGATAAGGTAGCGCTGGCTGCTGAAAATATTGTAGTCCGTAAAAATCCCAAATCCGACGACAAAGTGGCGATCATTACTTTGGGGGGATCGGGACATGAACCTGCGCTCAGCGGTTTCGTGGGTGAAGGGATGTTGGATTGTTCCGTTGTGGGTGACATTTTTGCTGCTCCCGGTGCCCAGCGTTTGTTTTCCGCTTTGCAAATGTTCAAACGCGATGCCGGTATTTTATTGGTCGTGTTGAACCATTCGGGTGATGTAATGAGTGCCAACATGGCATCACAATTAGCTGAAAGGGCAGGTATAAAGGTGAAAAGCATCAACACGCACGATGATATCAGTGCAGGAATCAATGCTCCCGATGCCGACCGTCGTGGTCTGGCCGGATGCCTGCCTCTGATCAAGATACTGGGAGCCGCTTCCGAGGAAGGAAAGAATATAGACGAACTGATCGAGATCGGGGAACGTTTCAATAAACAGATCGCTACCCTGGCCGTAGCCATGGGATCATGTACGCATCCTCAGAACGAAGCGCTGATCTGCGACCTTCCTGCCGGAATCATGGAAATCGGGATGGGACAACACGGCGAGGGTGGCGGTGGTCGTCAGCCATTGGTCTCTGCCGATGATACCGCCGCAAAAATGCTTGGATTCCTTACCCAACAGGTTCCACTCCAAAAGGGAGATCGTGTCCTGCTTTATGTCAACGGAACAGGCGGTACCACCCACATGGAACTAAGTATTATTTTCCGTAGGGCATACCAGCTTCTGGCCGAAAAAGGCGTAGAGGTTACGGAAAGCAGGATAGAAGAAATGCTTACCGTTCAGGGACAGCATGGTTTCCAAATGCTGTTGGCTAAGCTGGATGCCGATCATATCGACCTGCTGAAAAACAAAAAAGCAGACAGCCCTTATTGGATCAACACAGGTAAATAATACCGGAAATGAATGAGTTGACCATAGGCACTTTTAAGCTGATGATACGAAATGCCAGTCTCCGTATCAAGGAAAGGGAAAGTGAATTCTCCGAACTGGATGCGGTGATTGGCGACGGCGACCATGGTACCGCTATGGTTGCCGCTATGAATGCGATCGTCGAAGCGGCTGAAAAGGGAACAGAATTTAAAACCATGTTGAACGACATGGGATTCAACGTCATGATGCAGACCAGCGGATCTACCAGTACATTGCTGGGCGCTTTCCTGTTAGGAATGAGCGATCATAGTGCCGGAACATCATTGGATGCGGGGGCTGTGAAAGAGATGTTTGCCGGAGGATTGAAAAATATTCAGACCCAAACGCAGGCGAAGAAGGGCGATAAGACGATGATGGATGCCCTGATCCCGGCCGTAGAAGCGATGCAGGAGACACAATCGGAAGATATCGCCCGGATCATCGATGCGGGAGCAAAAGCCGCTCAAACCGGCGCCGGGTCGACCATAGCTCTGAAAGCCAATTTCGGACGCGCACGTAATTACGGAGAACGTTCCATTGGTTTTGCCGATTCCGGGGCGACCTCATGGGCTTGTATGTTCAGCGCATTTGCAGAAGCAGTTAATAATTGAGAATTGATAATTGAGAATGGAAAATTATTTCCTTACGCTTGTGAGCCTGGATAGCGCGCGTTTGTAACGCGTGCAGTATGTTTGAATAGCACGCGTTACAAACGCGCGCCAGCTCTCTGTAAAAGATGAATCATATATGAGGGTTTAATTTTGAACAATTACATATAAATAATAATTTTAAACTTTAACAGATAATTATACAATGGCAGATTTAGATGATATCAGGGAAGGCAATAAATTCGGATTGGGTATTGGAGTAAAAGGTCAGACCTTTCATGTAAAAGGCGCCGATAATCTTCCCTGGGGAATGAAAGACCGGTTATCAAGGATTTTTAACGTCCATAGCGGCAGGACCGTCATGCTGGCTTTCGATCACGGCTTTATCATGGGCCCCACTTCCGGTGTGGAAAGGATCGACCTGACGATACTCCCTTTAATGGAATATGCAGATTGTTTGATGTGTTCGAGAGGTATCCTGCAGACTTCAGTACCGGCCAATATCAACAAACCGGTATGTCTGCGTTCGGATGCCGGAACGACCGTTCTCACGGAATTGAACGACAATGTGATCATCGATATTGAAGACGCTATCCGGATGAATGTCTCGGCTATGGCGATCATGCTGGCTATCGGCGATCCGGCAACAGAAGCAAAAACCGTTGCCAATCTGTATAAACTGGCTGATATGGGTGCTAAGTACAATATCCCTGTAATGGGTGTGACGGCTGTTGGAAAGGATATGGCCCGTGATGCACGTTATTTCGGGCTGGCATCCAGGGTCTGTGCCGAGAATGGCGCCAATATCGTAAAAACATATTATTGTGACGGCTTTGAAAATGTAGTGGCAGCCTGTCCCGTTCCAATCGTTATAGCAGGCGGAAAGAAACTGCCGGAAAAGGAAGCCCTGGAACTTTGCTATAAAGCCATTAATGAGGGCGCTGCCGGTGTGGATATGGGACGTAATGTTTTCCAGTCTGAAAATCCGGTCGCCATGATCCAGGCTGTAAAAGGCGTGGTACATGATAACCTTCCGGTAGATCAGGCTTTTGAGATGTTCAAAGACCTATCGGCGGAGAAATAAGTAAACCGGAAACTAACTCAAAAGCAGAAAAACCCAAACTCGATTATTTTAGGTAGCCTATTCCTGTTTTCCGGAATAGGTTATCTTTTTTTCGGAAATTCCCTATTCATCCTGATATCTCGGTTTTTATATCGAACTGGCTACTCCGGACATGTCTTTTGACGGGTAATACGGGAGTTTATTTTTGAAAATATGGTTTTGAGCCAATTATTCGCAATATTGCGAATAATTGGCTCAAAACCATTAATGATTCTTTGATCCTGTACCAGATTACACGATGCAACTATTTTTCCATATCCGGCTATTCCACTTTCACCATGACACCCTCGCTATGTGCATTGAATTCCGGAGCATACATACACTGAAAAGTCGTGATTCCGTTTGAGAACTGTCCGGCATGTGTTACGCGCAGTTCATATTCGAATACATATGATCCTTTTCTCAGGTAGGAGATGAAGAAATTGGTCGAAGCATCTTTGATGCTTTCATAATACCACAAACCATCCTGGTAACGATAACCCGAGATGCTTTTTACAGGTTCAAGAGCTGCCGCCCGCATGTCTTTCAGGTGGATATATTCATAGTCGCGGTCAGCACGTAGTTCCATCCGTACTGTTACGATATCGCCTATCTTCAGCACATTTTGTTCGTTTAACGGTAACAACTCAGCACCTCGTTCAGTGATTCGTTTCAGGAACAGTTGCTTGTTCATTTTCAGACTGGTTTCCGCATTGGTGATTTTATCCAGTTGCTCAAAGTATTGCCAGTACATACTTCCCCATGCAATGCCGCTCTCATTAGAATTGTTTACCTCGAGGGAAGCCATATTCTTTTGGATGTCATTTCCGTTCCATGAGGTTTTTACATAGCCTGTTCCGGGATCGGGGCTGATGTCTTCACGGGCAACGGAGGAGAGCGGTTTGCCGCCTATCTTTATATCCAGTATCCGGCTTTCGTCCAACAGGTTATTGCCTGTCATCAACAATACATAACAGGCTTCGGCAGTAGCTTTGGTCGTTCGCCAGTTATTGGTTTGTTTGTTGCGCAACAACCATATTTTCATTTCTTCGACCGATTTTTGGTCACTGGCCACTTCATTAAATGCTTCTATCAGCATAGTCTGTGTTTCGACAGGTGCCTGGTGCCAGAAATATCCGGCTTTGTTGTCTTTCCAGTACATACCCATTTCTTCCGATTGCAGGGCGCGTTCCTTCAACGAACGGATGATGGTACCGGCTGTTTTCTTGTCCCCATAACGGTTCAGGACCAGGGCGGCCATTGCCTGGCTATAGAGATTGAAATTCGTCCAGTATCTGGCTGACTGGTCGAGATAAAAATCAAAAGCCCTGCGTTGTACTTCATTTGTCGGTCTGTATTCGCTGAAACTACATGCGTACAAATGATGGAGCTGGGTAGGGGTGATGTGTTGTTTTCCCGGATCTATATTATTTATTTTCATCAATGCCTCATAATCATCCTTGATGCGATCATCCAGGTAAGTAAGTCCCAGGCTGATAATGCTTCCGGTATTTCCTGCAAATTCTTCATCCAATGCATTGAGTTTTTTCAGGTGTTCTATACCGGCAATAATATGCTGAGTGATGAACCGGCTGGCAGGCAATCCGTCAAACCATGGGAATCCGCCGTCATTTAACTGCATTTTCTGTAGTTTACTGAAAGCGCGTTGCTGCTCGTTGCCCATCCGGTTGAGATCAAACAGTAACCCGATCTGTTTTTTGCGTTCGGTTTCACTGGTAGCCTGGGCAGCCCAGGGTGTTTCTTCCAGCATCACCTGTTTGAGTTCCTGGTTCTTTTCAAGGTTAGACAGGAGTGCCTCTTTATTTTCGGGTAATGCCCGCCATAAATCAAATATTTGTTTGATACGAGGTGAACTGTTGGTGATGGTAGCTGCCAGTGAATTGGCATAGAAACGTGTGAATACCTGTTCGGCACATTCGTAGGGATATTCCATCATGTAGGGCATGGCCTGCACTGCATACCATGCCGGGTTTGAGGTGAATTCAAGTATTAACCGGTGGTGACGAAGGGTATTCGATTGTTTTTCTTTTAGCCGGTTGAAGGTGAATTCCTTTTGTGTACCGCCGCGTACGCTGAAAGGCATGCTTTCAGTCACCAGCATGGAATTGGTGAGTACCGGAATGGTTTTTTCCTCTCCGTCGGTATGATTACCAGCCTGTGCGGTTATTTGATAAGTGATGGCCTGTATACCAGCAGGAATGGACAGTATCCACTTCAAACCTGTACTTTCTCCTGCTTTTACTCTGAAATCCTGTGTTTGTTGCGAGCGGATAACCTGTGCATCCACAGGCTGCATATTAGTAGCATCATACAGGCGTAGCATGGTTTGTCCGGTGAGCTCATCCCCGGTGATATTATTTACCTTGGCACTGAATTCGATCACATCGCTTCCGCGGAAGAAACGCGGTGCATTGGCGCTGATAGCTACTTGTTTCTGTGTGATGAGTTCATTGCTGATGTTGCCGACCTTAAAGTCTTTGGTATGTGCAAATCCCAGCATTTTCCAGCGGGTCAATGCTTCGGGGATTGTAAATTCAATAGTTATTTCGCCGTTTTCATCGGTGCGCAATTGCGGGTAGAAAAATGCCGTTTCGTTGAAATTCTGGCGGGTAGTGATTTCGGTTATTTCTTTATTGTCAGCCGGACCGATGCCCCTCACATAATATTCCTCAAGATTTTCTCTCAACCCATTCTCCTGAAAAGAGATCATTCCGGCAACCCTTCCGCCCAGGAGTGAAGAAATGCCGGGCGATGGTGTCTGAAGATCGTTGGATTGAATGCTGCCTACAACCGATTCCTTTCTTGCTTTTCCGAATGCTACAACCACCACCTCTTCCAAAACAGGGGTAATTTGAGGAAATGATGGCTGGAAGGTTTTTGCCATGATGTTCTTTTTATAAAGATAAGCTGAATGATTTGAAGATGAAGATGTCGGTATTCGCCAGTTGCGTGTACTGTAGAAGGATCGTTGCCGGTGGAAACGGTCAATATTGGCCCAGGAATGCGGCGATAATGCATTCAGGGAAGCGTCATAGAGGGTTGCGACCATTTCGGCTGTCTCTTTTTCGCCTAGTTTATCCCTGACTGTTAGTGTCCATTTTTCTTTTTCCCCCGGTTCCAACTGTTTCCGGAAGGAAGTGAACCTGACATCCAGTTGCTTATTGGAAAAAGGAACATGAATGATTGTCGGTCGCATATATAAACGTTGGTTTTGTGTCATCAGGAAGTTTACGGTAAATCCTCCACGGTATTCTTCTTTTATAGGAATGGTAATTCGTTCAGGATTTGTTCCTACGATCAGGTCTTTTTGTTCTATAACTGTGGTTCCCAATAAAATCTCGTAATAAACAAAAGATCTCTTATTACCGCCGGCTACCAGGAATTCTACATTTTCCCCCGGTTCTCCTTTGTTTTTAACGACGGTTAGCCAGTCTGTCATATTGGTGATGGACATGTTTCCTTTATTGGGAGATCCTGTCAATTGAATGAATTTCTGCTCTTCAACTTCTATTCCATCGGCATTACGGGCTTTTATATCCAGCTTGTACCATCCTGCATCAGCTGTTTTAAGATCGGAAAGCCGGATGTATTTATCTTGTCCTGTATGGAGCTTTTGGCTGTTCAGTTGCCGGACGACGGAATATTTTTCAGGATTGCTCTCATCATCGTACATATCGAGTGGAAAATATTTTTCAAATTCAATGCGGGAAAGGGAAAAGGTATCCGGTTCAGACCACAGGCGATTACGTAATATTTTAGAAGGGCCTTTCAGCGCAGATAACGTAATGGAAACATCAGCCGGAGTATGATCGCCGTTCAGATTGGTCGTAATTATTTCGAAATCGAGCGAATCGCGGTGGATTATTTTTTCCGGGATCTTTGCCTCTATCAGTAAGGGCTTTTTACTGATTTTCACCACTTGTGTCGCACTGCGGGTTTCACCGTTCACATCGGTTATGTCGGCAGTGATGGAATAGTTATAAATTAAATCGTCATTTCGGATGTCGTCGGCCTCAGCTTTAAAAGTGATCATGAACGAACCATCACTTCCGGTAACGGTAGTTCCCACGGCAATCTCACGTTGCGGAGTGCTTACCGGCGGTACCCACCACCATCTTTCACGGGGTTGTTCGTTGCGTACCACACGATAAGTCAATCGGGCATGGTCTACGGAATATCCGGACAATGTCCTGGCCTTTCCGCTCACATGCACGGAATCATTCAACCGGTAGTTCCCCTTAAGCGTGTCGTAGGCCACTTCGAAAGTCGGGCGTTTGTATTCTTCTACACGTATGGAAGTAGAAATGTCACGCTCTTCGATTTTGCACACCAGAGACATGGATCCGTTGAGAATACCCTGCGGGATGGTAAAACTGCCCTGTACCGTACCGAATTCACCGGTGGTCAGTTTTTGTGATGCGATTATTTTCCTGTTGACATCCTTGAACTCAATGACAAGAGGGAAATCAGTGACCAGTTGTTGCTGGTCAAAGCACATCGCTTTATAATATACCGTCTGTCCGGGCCGGTATATCGACCGGTCGGTAAAGAAAACCACCTGGCGCACCGGAGTCTGGACGGGTGGATAATATCTGGTCCCGTCGTAAAAAAGGAACCGTTCGTTTCCGTGTGAAGCGGTCATTTTAGTATATGCGGATCTATCGTGCTCCTGGAGAATATTTGTTATTCCATGTATATCTGTGGTGTAACTGCCGGCAAATGTATTGGTCTTGTCATCCCATCCGTAATAGTAGTCGATCTTTCCATTCTTAATGGGTTCACCTGTTTTGCTGTCGGTGAGGCGTACCTGTATTATTTGCGGGTTATTTTTTGGTTCTTGTCCACCAGATGTTTCGCTGTTACCGGAAGTTATTGACACGCTTAACGTAGAAACCTGACACAATATACCTGTTGTCAGGTTGCCGTCATGCTTTTTGAATCCCTTTTGGGGTAATTCTGAGATATCGGAGGCAAAAATAGCATATATGCCACGGGGAAGATCGTTAATTTTGATTTCAGAGGAATATTGTTGATAATCAGGCTGCGACGGTAATTCAATCACCTGAGTCCTGTAAAACGTAGATTGTTCCGGATCGAACTCGGACAATCCCTGTTTGTGGTATTTGACAGCAGCTTCATCAGTCAACCGATAGATATAAAGATGTAATTTGCTTATGTTCCGGTAAGAAACGTAAGCCAGGATAGGATTGCCGGGATACTGTGAATAATTTAACCTCAGGATCAACGAAGGGTTCCTGATCTCATCCTGCAGTTCTTTTGCGTTTTTCACCAGCAAAGTATCGCCTGAAGTAATCATCTGTTGGCAAAGTTCGTAGGCATTACGGTATTTCGGACGCAGGCTGTTGTCTTTTTTATTACGCCAATTGCCTGCCTGCTTTCTATACAATGTCGCCAGTGCGTACATAGGGATATGTTTTTCCGTATATGCTTCGTATTGGTGAATTAATGACTTAAGAGCTTCCTCATACATGGACTCTCCATCAGCATATTGTCCGTGGGCTTGTATATACCGCAACCGTTCAATATCGATATTGGCAAATGCATAACGGTTATCGGCATTGTCGGGTTGTTGCAGACGGAACCGTAATAGTTTCTGGTATAGTGAAATGACCTGATATTCGACCGACAATATATCCGTCTTCGGAATGTCGAATTCCGAAAAAGTACGTGCATCAGCAAAATACGCAGGATGGTTGATCAGGAACATTTGTTGTGGAGAAGCTGCAGGTATGTCACGATTGTATGATTGTATGATCTTAAAAACCAGCAGATCATATAATGTGGGAAGTGTCAGTATTTGTTCTTTCCTGTTAGGAGTATATATTACTCCTAATACGTCTTTGACTACAGCATTGTAATCATTGGTAGATGTTTTTTGTAATATTTTTTCGTTTTGTATGGACAGCCGGTTATATTTCCTTATTTCTTCGAATAATCTGTCTATTCCCCATGTATTAATATCATCACTGACAGTCATATTAGCTGTCCGCTGCCTGATATTCCAATGATTCTGCCGGTAATACTGCCTGTATACATCAGCCATGAGTGAGTAAACAATCGATCTGGCCGGTTGAGGCAGCCGTATTTCATCTTGTCTCAGGGAATCGAGTAATGAGATGGGTATATTTTCCTGGATCTGTTTCTGATAACCCATCCGGTAGATAATGGACTTAATTACCTGTCCGTACTCTTTTTCACTCAGTGCCAGTTGATATGTTTTCTGCGTTTCGATCAAGGCAGATTGTGGTAATCTTTTTTTCGCTAACTCTTCAATATTTTCCCATTGAGCCTGGTAATCCGTCTTGTCGTTTGATTGGGCCATTGCCGGGAAACAACATACAATAGCTGCAAATAATGTGATGAATGTACGTGTCATAATCAGATTTATTTATTTGTGAAAAAACGTTTCTTTTATGGAAGATGCATAAAGGAGTAAAATTCCATAAAAGCAGATATTTTTTTCGAAAATAATTTTTATAGGACTGAAAATAATATCATTAACCTGTTTTTAGATGTTGTATTCTTATAAAAGTTCAAAGTTCAATATTCCGAATTTAAAATCAGAAAACTAAAAAGTTCATCATTTATCGTTCAAAGTTTTCAGATGTTTGTCAGCATTTTCCATTTTCCATTCTCAATTCTCCATTCTCCATTCTCCATTCTATAAGTTATTGGGCAAAAAAGATGTAAGTAATACTTCCCTGTTGTTTGTTCGGTGCAGAAGATGAATTATTGAAACGGGAACGTTCAGCATCCCGCTTTGCCGCTTCGGTCAGGCACGGGTCCTGTGAATCCGACTTGGATTTATTGATCTCTGCAGACAGTACATAGCCTTTCCTGTTTACGACTATGTCCACTACGATTTTTCCATGTCCCAGGCATTTGTATGCCGGGATAGGCATGGATATATGCCTGCGGTCGCTCAGGTCGTAAGATACGGTTGTCGGGCCTTGATATACCGTACGTTCGCCCATTTCATTCTCCGGATATTTTTCATCATAGATCCGGGCTTCTTCTTCTAGAAGTTCCTGTTCCTGCTGTGCTATTTCCTCAGGAGTATATGGATCCGGAGGATCGGTAATGTTCATTTCATTTTTGATATCCCGGACCATTTTATCGATATTTTCTATCGCACGGTTTTCAGCTACATTTACAGGAATATTGCGGACATTGTATTCCTGGTTCAATGTTTGTACAAGCTCCTGGACACTTTCTTCCTGCCGGGTTTCTTCCGTCGGGTCTTCCGGAAGTTCCTGGATCAGGGACATATCGAGCATGATCGAGTAATCCCGTTGGGCATTGGTCCGGATCTTGAGAACCAGGATCATGCTGATGATGAACAAATGTAAGGCAATGGTCGTTAAAATGCCGATATAGTGTTCTTCCAGCCAGAAGAGCATTTTTTCGAATCCCTGTATGATCTTGTGAATGATCTCTTTTACAATATGCATGCGTCTGTTTCGACCTTATCAGGTTAAAGTGCAAAGATACGTCGTAAGATTGGTACAAAAAAAATACCATTGTATCTTAAAGGAATAACACCATTTTGCAAAGATATGATTACTTTCATTTAAATTACCGTATTTTTGTTGTCGTTTTTATATTCCTATCCGTCAGTTTGCCTTGTTATTCGTTGATGTCATATTACCTTTAGCCCTTCCTCGCTTTTTTACTTATGCTGTTCCCAATGAACTGGACGGACTGGTGAAAAAAGGGATCAGGGTGATCGTACCCTTTGGAACCCGTAAATTCTACTCAGGGATTGTGCATGAAGTACATGAACGCGTCCCGGAACAGTATTCCGTAAAGGAACTGGTATCGGTGCTGGACGAACATCCTGTGGTGAACGATATCCAGTTGTCATTCTGGCAATGGATTGCATCCTATTACATGTGTAACATGGGGGATGTCATGAAAGCAGCTATTCCGTCCGGGCTAAAACTGGAAAGTGAAACCCGGATATATTTTAATCCGGATTATGTGCAGTGTGATGAACTGACAGAACGGGAAGAAGAGATATTGGATATCGTATACCGGAAAAAAAACCTTCCCGTAAGTGAAATTGCTGTTCTGTATAAGCGGAAAGACTTAATGCGCATTGTACAGTCCCTGGTCGATAAGGAAGCTCTTTGGGTAGAAGAGGCCATTAATCATCGGTACAAGCCAAAACTGGAAACATATATTCATTTACATCCTGAGATAGACAGTGAAGAAAAACTGAGGACTGCTTTTGATTCATTGGAAAGAGCCCCCAGGCAATTAGACTTGCTGATGGAGTATATCAGCTTGTCGGGGGCATTTTCTGTCCGGGAAGAAAGGCCCGTTCCGAAGAAGGAACTGATCCGCACGGCGAACAGCCAGGGTGATGCTCTTAATAGTCTGGTAAAAAAGAAAATACTTGAAAGTTATCCGGTGGAGGTTTCCCGGTTGAAACAAGATGAAGGGGAGCTACATGCCATGCCTGAACTGACGCAACATCAGCAGAAAGCAATAGAGGAGATCCGGACCTTTTTCTCCAAACGGGAAACCGTATTACTGCATGGTGTTACATCAGGGGGAAAAACCGAGATATATATCCACCTGATCAGGGAGCAGCTACAACAGGGTAAACAGGTGCTGTATCTGTTGCCGGAAATTGCACTGACAGCACAGATCATAGACCGGTTAAAAAATATTTTCGGTAACCAGGTGGGTGTATACCATTCAAAATTCTCTGATGCAGAACGGGTGGAAGTCTGGAACAGTATCCGTAAAGCTGACGGTTATCGCATCATATTAAGTGTCAGGTCCGGTATCTTTCTTCCTTTTGATAAGCTGGGACTGATTATCATTGATGAAGAACATGAGAATACTTACAAGCAATATGACCCGGCGCCCCGTTACCATGCACGTGATGCGGCGGTTGTACTGGCATCCATGCATGGGTCAAATGTAATTCTGGGATCCGCAACACCGGGTGTCGAGAGTTATCACAATACTTTGGATGGAAAATACCGGTTGGTGGAACTGACACAACGTTATGCCGGCATTGCTTTGCCGGAAATGATCATTGCCGACACCTCACTGGCGCGTAAAGCAAAAAAAATGCAGTCGCATTTCCATCCGGATTTGCTGGAGGCCATTGATCACACCTTGAAAGCAGGAAAACAGGTGATCCTTTTCCAGAACAGGCGTGGATTTGCTCCTTATGTACAATGCCGGGTTTGCGAATATATCCCTCGTTGTGAACATTGTGATGTCAGCCTTACCTATCATAAATTTTCTGACCGGCTGGTATGTCATTATTGCGGATACAGTACGGAAAATCTTCACCAATGCCCCGAATGCGGAAGCCTGGACATCGCTACCGTAGGTTTTGGGACCGAAAAGATCGAAGATGAGATACAGATTTTTTTTCCTCATGCCCATATTTCCCGGTTGGACATGGATACCTCCCGTTCCAGGAATAAATATGAAAAAATCATTACGGATTTTGAGTGTGGAAAAACAGATATATTGATCGGGACACAAATGATTTCCAAAGGGTTGAACTTTGAAAAAGTGCATCTGGTGGGGATACTGAACGCAGATAATATGCTTAATTTTCCCGATTTCCGCGCTTTTGAACGGAGTTTTCAATTGATGGTACAGGTGAGCGGCCGTGCAGGAAGATTTGGAGAGAGGGGGAAAGTCATCATACAGACATCTTTTCCGAAACATATAATTTTGCAACAGGTAAGGGATCATAATTATTCGGAAATGTTCCGTGCACAACTTGAAGACCGTAAAACTTTCTGCTATCCTCCCTTCTATCGATTGATCAGGATTACCTTAAAGCACAAGAACAAAGAAGTTGTTCATCATGCTGCAATGGATACTGCGGCTTATTTAAAACAAACATTCGGGCACCGTGTCCTGGGTCCGGAGGTGCCGATCATTGCACGTATACAAAATAACTACATAGAAAATATCCTGTTGAAGATTGAGAAACAAGCCTCGTTGCCGAAAGTAAAATCAATTCTTTCCGGCGTTATCAATACCCTGAAAATACTTCCGGCGTATAAATCTCTACAAACAGTAATCGATGTTGACCCGGTATAAGGTCATTATGCTTTGTGAATGATTTCTTCGAACTGCTTTATTTCCCTGCTAAAATCCAGTCCCGGATTCTGCCGGCAGATTTGTCTGATCTTTTCAAGGTTTTTTTCTGCAAATACTATATTCTCAGTTGTTTTATGTATGAATCTATGACCGGCAGCTTTAATGATTTCGTCCACTTCCTTCATTATGATGAGGGTATGGTCTGCCATATAGGTGTTACAGAAGTACTCCCAAATATAATCGATGGCCGTATTATTCGGGTGAATCATATCTTCTCCGTAAAACCGGTAATCCCTTAGGTCGTCCATCATGATCTCATAAGCAGGGAAATAACCGGTATGGGGGAAATCCCTGTTCAATTTTTCGATGGATAACAACAGCGTAGCCTTACTCAATTGATTTTCATGCGCACCGTCCCGCAAATGTCTCACCGGGCTGACTGTGAAAATAATCCTGGCATCCGGATTAAATACCTGCAATTGCTGCATGGAAGACGCCCATGTCCGGTATATTTCATCAGCGTCTGTTTTAATACGTTCAAATTCTGATGCCGGATATTTATGGCAATTAGCAACGATCTTCCCATTAGATTTAAGTCGATATGCCCATGCAGTTCCAAATGTCACCAGTATCCATGTCGATTTCTTTAATTGATCATGTCCTTGTCGCAAGGCCTCATTGATTTGTTTCAGACTGATGGCTATATCCGGATGGGAAAAACTTCCATGGTGGTCGAAGCTGGTCCATAGGTGATGATGATGTAATAATTCGTCAGTGGTGTATTCCTTTGCTTGTATCATTCTTTCTATGGATGCTGCCAAAGGAAAGGGATGAAATACAATTCCAAAAGGATTCAGTACTATGTCGAATTTATTTTGCTGTAATTTTGATCCTATATGTTCGGCAAAACAGGAACCGGCCATCATGATCGATGAATGATATCCTATTTTTTCATGCGATAACTGCTTTTTTATAGTTGTTCTGAATGTTCCCATTTTTATATACGTTCATGATCCATTGAATGATGTGTTGAAAAACCGCTTCATTTTCAGCATCGCTGAGCAATTCATGCTTCATGCCCTTCCAAAGTTTGAAGCTTGTGTATGCTCCTGCATTATTCGCAAATGCCTGGCTGGCCTGGCAGGATACCAACGGATCATCTTCCCCGTGCATTAATAGCAAAGGTATGTTTAATCGATGTTTTAGCTTCAGGATGATCTCACCGTTTTTCCACAGATCGGTGAATAATTTGATGGATATTTTTTTGTGCAGTAGGGGATCGGTTTTCGTACTTTTCTGTACTTCACTGCTTGATAATTGATCCCGTTTTATGCCTGTTTTTACTGTTAACGACGGAAATATTGAAGATCCCGCTCTTGCAAGATTTACCAGCATTGGTGATGGTGGACGGACCAGTTTCAGCCAGGGTGATGATGCGATAATTCCCTGTACTTTAACTCCCTGGGTTAAAGCGTAATTTAATGCGATGTGTGCGCCCATGCTATGGCCATATAAAATGATCACTGCATGTGGACAAGCCTTATTGATTTTTTTTACTACAATTCTCGTATCTGTCATCAATTGATGGAGAGACGCATGTCCTCTTTTGCCGGAAGAACGACCATGTCCTCTCAGGTCAAATCCGACAAATCCAATGGATTGTGCTACGAATCTTTCGGCCCAATGTTCGTAACATCCGCTATATTCTCCAATTCCGTGTACCATGATAACAACAAGATCAGTATCGTGATCGGGGAGCCATTGTTTTACATACAGCCTTATCTTTTTGCTATTCAGGTAATATTCTTTAACGCGCATTCAGTTTCATGAAAAAAGACCCAAAAATACAAATTCCTTAATTCAAAACATATAAAAAATGAACCATCATTTTATATTGCCTTGAAATGAACAGTGATCATTATATCCCGGACATATATCCACAACTTTTTAGTAAATTTATGCTCCGGAACATAACATTACAAATTCCTTGCCTGTTTTAGTGTATATATTTACGTGGCTAAGCTTTAGTATGTGTTTATTTATCAGAAATGCGTTATATTTGCGGAATAAATCAATTATATTGGTCAATTGTTATCATTTTATTTTGCGTAAAATAGATTTAACATATCATATCTTGCTAATTGCCCTTCTTTGTTTAAGTGGGATTTCTTCGGCTCAAACACAAATCAGGGATGTGATCAATAAATATGCGAAAGTTACGGTAATCAACAATAATGTGGTTACGGTAAATAATGCTTCTGCTTTTAATGAACATGATACCGTGCTTCTGATACAGATGACCGGTGTTACCCAGGATGGTAATTACGTTTATAAAGCAGGTAAATATGAACTCCATATTGTGGGTGGAAAAAGTGGCAATAATATCACCTTATTGACCAGTCCAAATTTTGATCCTATGACAGAACTGGTACAACTCGTTCGTGTTCCGTCATATAAAAATGCACAGGTTACGGGGCGGTTGACCTGTGATCCTTGGGATGGTGCTACCGGGGGCATTGTCGCACTCATGGTAGACCAGACACTAACGATTAATGCCGATATTGACGCATCCGGATCGGGCTTTCTGGGTGGAAAGAAAAATACATCCGTTTCAGCAATTTGTCCCGTGACCAGTCAGGATAATTACGCTGATTTAGGTGCCGATGCTCAGAGTGGCGGGTACAAAGGTCAGGGTAGCATGTTGTATAATCTCTATACTGCTACGCCGAGAGGAAAATTGCAAGCGTATAGCGGTGGTGGCGGCGGGAATGGTCGGTATGCCGGCGGCGGCGGTGGTGGAAATGGTGGAAATGGTGGAAATGGCGGTTTTTCTATTTGTTCCGGGAGTAATCTTCTTTTGGGTGAAGGCGGAAAGGCTGCTTTTTATGGATCTTCCGAATGGAGAGACCGGATTTTCTTAGGTGGTGGCGGCGGATCCGGAACAGGTAATAATACACCCGGCGGAAATGGCGGTGGTTTGGTTTTCATTGTTGCCAGGGAAATCGAATTTGGAAATGGAGCCAAAATATCTGCCAATGGGGGAAGTGTGGATGAAATCACTGGTGATGGTGGTGCAGGTGGTGGTGGTGCTGGCGGTACCATTGTTCTTTATACAGACGATTATCAGGGGTTAAGCGTTGAAGCAAGAGGTGGTAATGGCGGAAGAACCCGGAATGATTATTGTAATGAATATCCACCGCTTACGGGATCTTACGGAACCGGTGGCGGTGGCGGCGGCGGCGTGCTCTATGTAAAACATGACCCCGGTGAATTTGAAAGCAGATTCGGTACATCTGTTATACTTACTCCTGGTGATGCCGGAAAGCTATTTGATGATGACTGTCCCAATGTAGCTTTAGGAGGTTTTTCAGGGGTTATCCAGGGGAATTTTGGGCTGCAGCTGAGGGGGTTTTTGTATAACTTTATTATCACCAATGATACCACCCTATGTTATGGAGAACAGAAATTGATCAAAGCTTCACAGCCGGAAGGCGGAACATTCGGATATACTTATTTATGGGAAAAAAGTACCAGTAGAACAGGCCCCTGGGTCCCGGCAGACGGTGCGAATAACGGAATGACCTATACCACTCCGTCTCTTACCGGAGATATTTTTTTCAGGAGAATGGTATCCACTACCCAGAATATAGAAGGGGTAACAATACCTGTAACAGACTATAGCCTGCCTGTGGAAATAATCGTGATCCCGGAGATCATCAATACATTGATTAACGAAGATTCCATAGCCTGTGCCGATGTGGTATCTGTTCTTATTGAAGGGACAGCTGCTACGGGAGGTGGAGGCACCTTCTCTTATCAATGGGAAAAAAGCACCAACGGAACGGACTGGGCGGATATCGATTATGCCGACGAATTAGATTATACGGCACCTGTACAACCCGGAAAACAATACTTCAGAAGGGAGGCTTCTTCTTTAAATTGTATTCAAAAAAGTAATCAGGTCGAAGTAACTATTTTATCGTTTATTGCTGAAAATACAATTCTTTCTGATCAGGAATTATGTGAAACACAAACAGCTGAAACACTTACAAGTCCGGCCTTATCAGGAGGCGATGGGATTTATCGTTTCAACTGGCAGATCAGCCAGGATAATGAAAGCTGGGATGACCTGGCAGTCAGTGACGAAACCTATAAGCCGGATTTAAAGTACATCGGAAATCGTTATTATCGGAGAATTGTAAGTTCCGGAAGATTGGATTGTTGTATGGATACGAGCCGTTCCGTGGTGGTCCGGTTTGATGCATCTCCCTCTCCGGCAATAATCAGTGAACCCAGGCAGGAGTTGCATTTCAAATTTAATACATTACTTGAAGCATTCCCTATTCAGGTAGGAACGGGTATGTGGAGCATCGTTGAAGGAGAAATGGATTTTTCTGATCCCGGACGTATTTCTACTCAGGTAACAGGTCTTTCGATGGGAATGAATAAGGCTATGTGGACCGTTTCTAACGGAGCCTGTCCTTCCGTTTCAGATGAAGTAACTATTGAGGTGCTGGATGTGGAAGTACCTTCCGGCTTTTCACCTAACGGTGACAATATTAATGATTGTTTTGGCGTTCGGGGAGCTGAAAACGCTGAAAGTAGCGAGTTGATCATCTTTAATCGTTATAATAAAGTAGTATATAAGACAAATACGGTTGATACCCAAAAATATTGGTATCCGTGTCTATGGGATGGCAGGAACTCTTCGGGGAAAGAGCTTCCTTCCGATACCTATTATTATCAATTGACTCTTAATGGGGACAAGGTATACAAAGGATATGTCATACTTAAAAGGTAAATGGTTCATTTTGTTCTGCCTGTTGCTGTGTGGCTTCACTTGCCGGGCACAGAACAATCCTGTGTATAGCCAGTACCTGTTCAATGGACTGGCCATAAACCCGGCTTATGCCGGTAGTCGGGAGGTATTGAATCTGGCCGCTTTGTACCGTACCCAGTGGATGAATATCGATGGCGCACCGAGAACCCAGACATTATCCGGTGATTTTCCTTTAAGGAATCCTCAGGTAGCGCTCGGGCTGCTCGTATTCAATGATAAGATCAGCATATATCGTAAAACAGGGGTGTTTGCTACTTATGCTTTCCGTGTAAAAATGAATGAAGGTAAATTATCCTTCGGATTACAGGCCGGATTTGAACAAATGAGGGAAGAACAGGATAAAGTACATGTGATCGAACCGGGAGATCCTATGTTTGACGGGGAAATACACCGGTTATTCATGCCTAACGTCGGAATAGGAACCTATTATTATACATCCCGTTACTTTGCCGGGTTATCTATTCCGAAGCTTCTGGTGTATAGTCCGCATAAAGCCGATGCTTACAAGGGGAAATTATCATTCAATAATGTGATGTTGTATGGTGGTATGGTCTTTCCCATCAGTACTAATTTGAAAATCAGGCCTTCCACATTATTGCATTATGAGCAGAAAAGTATTTTGTTCGATTTGAACTGTAATGTGATCCTTTTACCGGAAGAAACGCTGGAAGTTGGGTTATCATACCGGAATTCCAATGTTATGGTGGCCATGGCGCAAGTACGGATCAATCCGCAACTTTGTATCGGATATACTTATGACCATGCTTTCGGAAAAGCAAGTATCACAAAAGGTTCACATGAGATCATGCTGCGGTATGAATTCCGGTATCGTGTAAATGCTGAAAATCCTTTGTATCTGAAATAGATGGATTGTATAAAAAATATATTGTTTCTGTTTTGTACCATCCTTGTTCAGGGTGTATGGGCACAATCATACGAGGTAACCCCTCTTTCCATCAATACGTCCTATGCCGATGAAGTAGCCGCTGTTCCTGTTGGTAACGATTTGATTTATTGCTCCAACCGGAACCAGAACGTGTTGATTAGCCGGACTGATAAACATAATGAGTATTTATTTCATTTATATATTGTTCACCGGACCGATAGTTCAAAATGGAGTGCACCTCAGATTTTATATAAAGATCTGGTTCCTCATGCTCATCAAGGCCCGGGTTCCATCAGTGCGGACGGAAATACATTATATTTTACGGTCAATAGCAAAAGCGGGAACGGAATATTTATCACACAAAGGGAAGGTAACAGCTGGGTGAATGTTCGGCCCTTTGTACATAATCATCCCGATTATAAAATGGCACATCCGTCATTGAGCAGGGATGGCCTGCGATTATTTTTCGCATCGGATATGCCGGGAGGATTAGGGGGCTTTGATATCTATTATTGTGACTGGACACCTACCGGATGGGGTTCTCCCAAAAATCTGGGCCCGGATGTCAATACTCCGGATGATGAGCTTTATCCGTTCATCCAGGCAAATGGGATTTTATATTTTTCTTCACGTGGACATCAATCTATGGGCGGGTTGGATATTTTTTCAGTGCGGGAGTTAAATGACCAGTGGGGGATGCGTCAGCAGCTGGAGGCACCGGTTAATTCTGAAAGTGATGATTTCGCTTATTCGGCATCCGATGAAGATGGCCTTGATGGTTATTTTTCCAGTAATCGTAATGGAAAAACCATAGATATCTTTTCTTTCCGGTCTCTTTTCCCCGTATTCTACGAATGTAATAAACAGGAAGAAAATGATTATACCTATGAGTTTTTTGATGAGAGGGCTATTTCTCTGGATACTACTACCTTTTATTATGAATGGGATCTAGGGGATGGTACCGTTAAAAAAGGTGAAATAGTGGAGCATACCTATTTGTCTCCGGGAACATACACCGTTCAGTTAAATATTAAGGATTCCCTGACCGGAGAATTCGAAAACCGAGCTGCAGATTATCTGATGGAAGTACTGGATATAGAACAACCCTATATTACGACAAATAACTCAGTGAAGGCCGGAGAACCATTATTGCTGGATGCTTCTAAAACTTACCTTCCTGAAATAGAGATCGATGAATACTATTGGATACTTGGTGATGGCAACCAGACGAAAGGTGAGCACATAACGCATACATACACTGCTCCGGGAACTTATCAGATACGGCTTGGCATAACAGGTATCCATAAGACGACCGGAGAGAAAGTGAAATTATGTTCGTACCGGGAAATTATGGTTACCGGGCAATAATCAATAGATTTTTCTGGCATTAACTGTTGTTCGTAAAATATTACGGATATGTTTTGGTATGTGTTTTATAGACAATGACTTGTTTTTTTTTGAAATCACTTTTTTTAATAGACTTTGAATGCTCCTATAGATCTCTGTCTTGTAGAAGTACTTTTGTACATAGCTGTTCCGGATACGTTTTTTAGGAGATGGTTCATGATACTAAAAATCAGGAATACCGGAGAAAAAAATCATGTAAATAGTTTTGTTTCGTAGTCCTTTTTTTGTTCTTTTGTATTTTGGTGTAGGATTTTTGTGAATAAACAATTTGTATGTTCAATTGTTTGTAAGAAGATCACAGATTAGAAGAATAAAATGGAAAAGGAGTTGCAGCGTTTTTTTATCAATATGTTGGTATTGTTAATCCTGATTATTTCGGTTTCACAATTGCTTTTTTCCGTGTTTTTTGAAACATATGATTTCCCGGGACGTATATTATGTATCGGTTTTATCTGGCTGGTGACATGTGTTTCTTATTATTGGCTGATGAAAACCGTGGTAAAGCATCCAAAGTCATTCAACAGGATTTTTATGTTGCAAACCAGTCTTAAACTTTTTTTGTATTTGATTAGTATTGTAGTTTATCTGTTGTTATTTAAGGGATATGCTTTACAATTTGTAGCTCTTTTTTTGGTTACCTATCTGATATTCGCCATATTTGAAGTAGTATCCATTCTTAAATTTGTAAAAAAGGACACCGGAACTGTTTCCGGCGGCACTAAAACGTCAAATAAAAATTCGTGATGACACGTCAAACGATATTTGTAACATGCTTCCTGTCTTTCTTTTTGTTCTCTTTTACAGTGAACGCGGCCGGGCATGAAGAAGAAAAATTCAATCCGGGAACATTCATCCTCGATCATATCGGAGATGCCTATGAATGGCATATATTAACCGTCGGTGACCATCATGTTTCCGTACCTCTTCCTGTGATCCTTTATAGCGGGCAATCCGGATTTCATCTGTTTATGTCTACTAAATTTCACCATGGACACGATGCCTATAAAGGATTCAGCATTGCTGCCGATGGTGCCCATAAGGGAAAAATAGTAGAACAACAGTCGGATGGTACCATGGCCCGTCCTTTATTGGATCTATCCATTACCAAGAATGTATTTGCCATGTTCGTGAGTATTGCCCTTATATTGTGGATATTTTTGTCTGTAGCAAAGCAATACAAACGTAATCCGGATAGGGCGCCTAAGGGACTGCAATCCTTGATGGAGCCGCTTATCCTTTTTGTACGTGATGATATTGCCCGTCCGGCCATCGGTTATAAATACGAACGATTCATGCCGTATCTGTTGACCTTGTTCTTTTTTATCCTGATCAATAACCTGATGGGGTTGATCCCTATCTTTCCATTTGGGGCCAATGTAACCGGTAATATTGCTATTACCATGGTGTTGGCGCTGCTTACCTTTCTCATCACGCTGGGCAGTTCCAATAAGAATTATTGGATACATATAGTAAATACTCCCGGAGTTCCATGGTGGCTGAAATTCCCGATACCCCTGATGCCATTCATAGAATTTGTCGGAATGCTGACCAAGCCGTTTGTATTGATGATTCGTTTGTTTGCCAATATAACTGCCGGGCATATCATCGCTATCGGTTTCTTTAGCTTGATCTTTATATTCGGAGCTATGAAACCGTTAATGGGATATGGTGTTTCCGTAATTTCTGTGGCCTTCACTATTTTTATGACGGTACTGGAATTATTGGTGGCATTCATTCAGGCGTATGTTTTTACCTTACTTTCCGCACTGTATTTTGGTGGGGCGGTAGAGGATATTCATCATTAAAAATCATTTAATAACCAAATATATATTATTATGTTACTTTCAATTATTTTGCAAGCAGTGGCTAATACAGCTTTAGCTAAGTTCGGAGCAGCTCTTGGAGCAGGTATTGCAGCTGTTGCAGCAGGTGTAGGTATTGGACGTATCGGTGGTTCGGCAATGGAAGCAATTGCTCGTCAACCCGAATCATCCGGTGACATCCGTTCCAATATGATCGTTGCTGCGGCGCTGATCGAAGGGGTTGCCTTCTTCGCTATTGTATTGTGCTTGCTGATCCTTTTTGTATAAAAGGCTGATCTTTTAACCCGGTCTTCTCGTGCGGTTGGCCGGAAGCCGGGTTTTTACCATTTGAAATCAAAATATATAAAAATATAAAGTCATGCAATTAGTTTCACCCGATATTGGATTGGTATTCTGGATGTTGGTTTCATTTCTGATTGTGCTTTTTTTATTGAAAAAATTTGCATGGAAGCCGATTTTGAACATGCTTCACCGGCGTGAAGATTCTATCGAACAGGCATTGAAAGCTGCCGATCGCGCCAGGGAGGACATGGAGAAGATGAAGGCCGATAATGAAAAAATCCTGGATGAAGCCCGTATGGAACGGGAAAAAATATTCAGGGAGGCTCAGGAAATGAAAGAAAAAATTGTCTCTGAAGCCCGGGATTCTGCTAGAAAAGAGCAGGAACGTATCATGGAAGAGACCCGTACATCCATTCAGTCGGAAAAGAGTGCAGCTCTCAAGGAGATCAGGGAACTGACGGCCGATCTATCCGTACAGATTGCTGAAAAACTGCTTCGTCATGAATTGAGTAATGATGGAAAGCAAAAAGAATTACTGGATAAATTAACCGGGGAATTACCGTTGAATTAGTCCGGATAATCCGATAATGAAGTGATGTATGAATAACAGTATTGTTTCAAATCGTTATGCCAAAGCCATGTTTATGGTGGGAGTAGACCATAAATGCCTGGAAGAATTAAGGGCGGATATGGCGCTTTTATCCGTAACTATCAAAGATAATCCGATGTTTGTTCAGTTGTTGGATAGTCCGGTGATCAAACCCGGACAGAAACTTCGGGTAATGGGCGAGTTATTACAAAAGAGGGTCCATCCGTTGACACTTAATTTTATCAATATCCTCATTAAAAATAAACGTGAGATAATGTTGTCTGATATTGCACGGGAGTTTGCAGGATTGTATGAAAAACATAAAGGGATCAAACAGGCACATATCATTTCATCGTCTGTTTTCGACGAAGTAGCGAAAGAGAATTTGCGAAAGCAGTTGAATGTGATGTATGATGCTGATATACAGCTTACATCGGAAGTGAATCCTGAGTTGATCGGTGGATTTATTCTCCGGGTCGATGATCAGCAATATGATGCCAGCATCGCATCAAGCCTTAAAAGGATGAAAAAACGATTGATCTCATCTTAGTGAGCGGAAGCAATATTTATAAGATGCAAGAAGTCAAAATTGAAAATAAAAATATAAAACAGCCATGATCAATATAAAGCCGGCAGAAGTATCGGAAGTTTTAAAAAAACAAATAGAAGGATTTAAAACAGATGTTGAATTAGAAGAAGTCGGTACTGTATTACAAATAAGTGACGGAATTGCCCGTATTTACGGTCTCTTGAATGTCCAGGCGAATGAAATGATCGAGTTCCAGAGTGGAATGAAAGGGATTGTGATGAACCTGGAAGAAGACAATGTCGGAGCCGTACTTTTGGGGCCTTCCAGTCAAATACAGGAGGGTGACAGTGTTAAGAGGCTTAATATGATAGCTTCAATCCCCGTAGGTGAGGGATTGTTGGGTCGCGTTGTTAATACGATCGGTGAACCGATGGATGGGAAAGGTGCCATTCCGGGTGATTTGCTGGAAATGCCATTGGAACGGAAAGCTCCCGGAGTTATTTATCGTCAGCCTGTAAGAGAACCTTTACAAACAGGAATGAAAGCTATTGATGCCATGATTCCGATTGGCCGGGGACAACGGGAGTTGATCATTGGTGACCGCCAGACAGGCAAAACAGCCATAGCGATAGATACCATTCTTAACCAGAAGGAATTCTATGAAAAAGGAGAACCTGTGTATTGTATTTATGTAGCTGTAGGGCAGAAAGGTTCTACTATTGCCACTCTATATCAGACACTCGAAGAGCAGGGCGCTTTGCCTTATACGACTATTGTTGCGGCAACGGCTTCAGCTCCTGCTGCTTTACAATATTACGCACCCTTTGCCGGTGCGGCAATCGGTGAATATTTCCGTGATACGGGACGTGCAGCATTGGTTATATTTGACGATTTATCCAAGCAAGCGGTAGCTTATCGTGAAGTATCCCTATTGTTACGTCGTCCGCCCGGGCGGGAAGCATATCCGGGTGATGTATTTTACTTGCATTCCCGTCTGTTGGAAAGAGCGGCTAAAATCATTGATTCCGATGAAATCGCATCCCAGATGAACGATCTTCCGGAGAATCTCAGGCCGATAGTGAAGGGAGGAGGTTCCCTGACAGCATTACCGATCATAGAAACACAAGCCGGAGACGTTTCGGCATATATTCCCACCAATGTGATTTCGATTACCGACGGACAGATATTCCTTGAGTCGAACTTGTTTAATGCGGGTATTCGTCCGGCCATCAATGTAGGTATATCGGTTTCCCGCGTGGGAGGTAATGCACAGATCAAGTCCATGAAGAAAGTTGCCGGGACATTAAAACTGGATCAGGCACAGTTCCGGGAACTGGAAGCATTCTCCAAATTCGGATCCGATCTGGATGCAGCGACTATGGCCATCATTGATAAAGGCCGGAAAAATGTGGAATTACTGAAACAGGGATTACATTCTCCTTTACGCGTAGAACAGCAGATTGCTGTTATCTATTGCGGAACAAAAGGGTTGTTGAAAGCAGTTCCCATCGAAAAAGTAAGGGATTTTGAACAAGAATACCTTAAAATGCTGGACGCAGAATATGCGGAAACACTTAAACAATTAGCTGCAGGCGAGTTGAATGATGAGGTCACTAAATCTTTGGATAAGGCGGCAAGATCGGTAGTGTTGCGTTTCATAGATAAAGATGCAGCAGATGAATCGGAAGTAACCGGTTAAATTCAGGAATAAATGGCAAACTTAAAAGAAATACGTGTCCGCATTTCTTCTGTGGTTTCAACGCGGCAGATTACCAGTGCCATGAAAATGGTAGCGGCTTCTAAGTTAAAAAAAGTCCAGGAGGCAATTACCAATTTCAGGCCCTATGCCCAGAAAATGCAGGAAATTCTTGTTGATGTGGCTACGGCTGCGGGAAATACGGATGATAATGTGTATGCGGAAGATCGTGATTACAAGCAGGTATTGATTGTTGTCATTACTTCGAACAAGGGATTATGCGGGGCGTTTAATTCCAATGCTGTAAAAGAGGCTTTGCGGTTATCTGAAACAAAATATGCCCAGTTCCTTCCTCAAAATAAGATCCGCTATATGGCCATAGGTAAAAAAGGGTATGATCTTTTACGAAGGAAGGGTATTCCTGTGGATGAGTATATTTCAGATATTTATGATCATTTTTCTTATGATCAGGTAATTACCATAGCCCAATCTCTGATGGATGCATTTGTGAGCGGACGCTATGATAGTATTGATATCGTATACAACGAGTTTATCAATGCCGCGGTTCAGAAAGTAAAGGTCCGGCAATTCCTCCCTTTATTGCCAGAAGGAATGAATTCTCCGGCTTCTGTGAAGAAACGGGTCGAATATATTTTTGAACCTACAGAGGAATACATCATAAAAGGTTTGATACCCCAGAATTTAAAACTGATCGTCTATCAGGCATTACTGGATTCCATAGCATCAGAACACGGTGCCCGGATGACTTCCATGCATCAGGCAACTGATAATGCATCGCAACTGATCCAGGAATTAACCCTACAATACAACAAAGCAAGGCAGGCGTCTATTACTAATGAGCTTGTGGAAATTGTAGGTGGAGCGGAAGCATTGAAAGGCTAGGTGCTGGTTGGAATCAGATCATTTCCGCCAGTTGCCGGGTTAGTTCTTTTCTGCTGAATTGCCGTATGTAATGTATATTAACATCCGCATACGATCGATCTTTCCAATATTGGTATTGTTCATTCAAAAAGCGTCGGATTCCTTCCTTATCCTGATACATGAAATTCTCCCCGGAACCGGCTTCCCGGATGATTTTCGATGCCGTACTCTCCAAAGGACCAAGAGCTAATATTTGTTTTCCTGAAATAAGATATTCAAAAAGCTTTCCCGGAAGTATGAACCTGTTATCTGCTGTTTGAGGAATCACCAGCAATAGGACAGACGAAGAAAGCATATAATTAATGGATTCTTTATGAGGAACAAAATTCAGGCATTTGAATTTCCTGCCGAGCAACTGTTTGCCCATTTCTTCTATAACATTGCTTGTTTGCCCGATTAATTCCAACCGGAAATCAAAAGGACATTCCGACAGTACTTTCAACAGGTCATGTACAGGATAGCTGGGAGCCATTGTCCCGATGTACCTGATCGTAAAAACATCAGGAATAATTTGGGTTTTTCCTTCAAAATCAAGATCATCGTACCCATTAGGGAAGAAAACAATTTTCTCCGGATCAAGTTGATGATGGTTTTTGATAAATTCGGATTTCCTGTCGGCAGCAACCAGGATGATATCACTCTTCATCACTACCCTCCGTTCATTTTTCAAGTCTATTGACTTTGCCAACCTGGTCTGGTACAAGAAATCATTATAGTAGATCGAGGTCCATGGATCCCGGAAATCAGCAATCCATTTGACCGGGTATTTTTTTTTCAATTTTAATCCTGTAAGATGGGTGGAGTGGGGGGGGCCTGTTGTAATAATGGTTTGTATCCCATGTTGGCTAATTAACCGGGAAGCCTCCCGGAAGGCATATTTGATCCATCCGCGGCGGGCATCAGGAAGGAAAAAATTACCCCGGATGAAACGGGCTATTTTTTGAATCAGGCTCGGATTTCCTTCATTGGCAAAACCACTGTAAGGTGCTGTTTTTTTGCCGGTGATCCTTTTGTACCAGTCATAGGCTCCTTTACTTGTCGTACGGTAAACTTTCAGGTCGGGGGCTATTTCGTTATTCAGTGATTCGTCAATAATGGGATATTCGGCATTCTCCGGTCTCACCGTTAAAACAACAGGTGTGATGCCGAATTCAGGAAGGAATTTGACAAATTTTAACCAGCGTTGTACACCTGGACCACCGGAAGGTGGCCAGTAATAAGTAATTACCAGGACTTTTTTCTGCACAGTCATTTCTCAGTTTTTATTCAACGCTTTAAGTGCCTCTGCTGATGGAACAATCTTTCCGTTAATGACGCCTACCACAAAAGCATCTTTAAAATCCGGACGCATTTTTTTTAAGGTTTCCTGTGCCTCATTATAACTGGATGTGCGTCCGACTATATATTTGTAGAAGTTGGGTGATGTCTGTATACGTTCTACGTTTTTATGTTTTTTAAAATTGTTGGGGTGCGTATCTACAGGTTTGGCAGAAGTGGCTATCTGGACACAGAATTCGATCTTCTGGCTGGCAGGAAGGTCTTTTTCCGGTAATTTTTCAGTTTTCACTTCTTCCCTGGCAACCGGTTCAGGAGATGCAGGTTCGGACTTTTCTTCTGTTTCATGATGACCCAGTGAAGCATTCCGTTCATCAATTTTGGTTTTATAAGAACAAAACGCGTTGAAGATACAGGTAGCTAATTGTTCTTTACCGGCTTTACTCATTAAATATTTTTCTTCTTCAAGATTGGATATGAATCCGACTTCTATCAAAACACTGGGCATACTGGTTCTCCATAAGACTAGAAAATTAGCCTGTTTTACTCCCCTGTCAAGTCGTTTTGCTCTATTCTTGAATTGTTTTTGGATTTCAGTGGCAAGTCCAAGACTTTGATTTAAGTAGGCATTTTGTAAAAGGGAAAAATAGATATATGATTCAGGAGAATTCGGATCAAATCCTTCATATCTTTCCGAATAATTGTCTTCGATAAGGATCACCGCGTTTTCCCGCCGGGCGACTTCCATATTTTCCTTAGACCGGCTGTTTCCCATGACGAACGTTTCCGCACCGTAAGGTCTTTTATTGGTGTGTCCGTTGGTATGGATGGAGATAAACAAATCCGCTTTTGCTTTGTTCGCTATCTCTCCCCGTTTATCCAAAGGGACCAATATATCCGTTTTACGTGTATAAACAACTTGTACATCCGGATATTTCTGTTCAATCATTTTTCCAAGTCTTAAAGAAATATCCAGCACAATGTCTTTTTCTTTTGATCTGCTACCGGGAGCGCCGCCATCTTTTCCACCGTGTCCGGGATCAATAACCACCGTTTTTAAATCATCTATTGATTCATCTTGTCCGTTGACGGATAAAAAATGTATGAAAACCAACAGGAAAAATAACCTGAAGAAACGGGTGGCAAAAGCGTATTTTAACGGTTTTAAGATTTTATATGACAGGATAAGGTTCATTCACGGATCATTTTATATGCAAAAAATTACATGTAAAAGGTCGAACTTTAGGGTAAATATTGGACTTTGAATCAAAGAATGCTTACATTTGCAACTTAATTTCGTGAACAATATTCGCAGCAAAAATAGCATAAAACTTGTTTTTAAAGCCATTTTTATATCTTTTTGTATTGATTTTGCTGGTGAGTGCCGGTAATATCCTGGCTCAGGAATCGTCTTTGTCCGACAGTTTGAATATAGCTGTGCCGGATTCGCTCAATGTATCTTCAGAAAAAGACTCTGTAGTTGTTGAAAAGACGAAGAAGAAACCCGCTTTTACGAGCCGGGTAAAATATAAGGCAACTGATTCGGTTACTTTCCATATCAGCCAGCAGAAAGCTTACATGTATAATGAATCGCAGGTAAATTATGAAGATATAGAGCTGAAATCTTATGAGATTGATTTTGATATGATTACAAAGGTTGTTTCCGGATCCGGAGGCAAAGATAGTATAGGAGCGGATATGGGTTTGCCTGTTTTCAAGCAAGGTCAGGAAACATTCGATTCCCGGTCGTTGTCTTATAACTTTGATTCGGGAAAAGGGATTATACATGAAACCAAAACACAGCAGGGAGAAGGATACATGCATGCCACCATATCCAAAAGATACCCTGATGGACATATCGATATGGGAGGAGGAAAATACACCACCTGCGATGCCGATCATCCGCACTTTTATTTAGCATTGAGTAAGGCGAAGGCCATTCCGGGCGATCAGGTCGTATTTGGTCCGGCACACATGGTGTTATTGGATATTCCTCTGCCATTGGTATTACCTTTTGGTTTTTTCCCCCAGAACAATAAAAAATCGGTATCCGGCGTATTGGCTCCTTCTATTGGGATGGAGGTGAGCAAGGGCTTAAGCCTGACCAACGGAGGATATTATTTTGCACTCAGCGATAATTTTGATGCTACCATCAGGGGGGATATCTATTCAACGGGAACCTGGCGTGCTTCGCTGGCTACCAGGTACATGAAACGTTATAAATATACGGGAAACCTTAATCTCACTTATGGGCTGACTATCTCGGGAGAAAAAGGATACGACCGGTCGGAACTCAAACAATACGATATCCAATGGACCCACACACAGGATGCTAAAGCCCACCCCAGCCGGAATTTTTCAGCCAGTGTGAATTACAGTTCCTCTTCGTATGACAAGGAATACAATTATACCAACCCTTCCCAGTATTACCAGAATACAAAAAACTCGAGTATTTCGTATCAACGAAGCTGGCCCAATACGCCCTTCCGCTTAACGGCCAATATGAACCACAGCCAGCATTCCAGTTCCGAAGAGATCACCATTTCCTTTCCTACCGTTTCTTTTTCTATGGATCGCATCTATCCCTTCCGGAAGGAAGAGAGTTCGGGCAAATCGAAATGGTACGAGGATATTTCCCTGCAATATGATGCCAATCTGCAAAACACGCTGGTAGGAAAAGAGGGGGATCTTTTTTCGGATAAGAATATTAAAAACATGAAAAACGGGTTTCAGCACAGGGTTCCTTTTTCCATCAATTTTAAGGCCATGAAATTCGTTAATATCACCCCGTCCCTGAATTATAACGGGGTATTGTATACCAGCTATGTTGAGAAAAGTTATCGGACAGATGAGTATCAGCAGGGTTATGTGGTCACAGATACCATACATCGTATGTCCTATGCCCATGCTTTATCGCCCAGCCTTTCCGTTTCCCTGAATCCTAAATTTTACCTGACCAACCAGTATGGACCGAATTCAAGGATCGAAGCCATCCGTACGACGATATCCCCAACGGCAAGTATCAGCTATGTCCCTGATCTGAGCAGTTTATTCGACTATTATGATACCTATGTGGATAATACGGGACGTGAACATAAGTATTCCAAATATGAGGGAGGTGTCTTTGGCACGCCGTCAGCTCCGGGACAGAGTGGATCCGTGTCTGTCGGCCTGAACGGTACTGTGGAGATGAAAGTACGTTCACCCAGGGATACATCCGGCGTATCTAAAAAGATAAAAATATTAGACCGTATTGATGCACGTAGTTCTTATAATATATTTGCCGACTCAATGAAATGGTCGAATATTTCGTTGTCGGCAAGTACCACTATCATGGGCATTAATTTTACGGTGAACGGAACCGTGGATCCCTACAAGCTGACTTCTGCGGGTACCCGGGTAGATCAATTCGGCCCGAGATTGACCAATGTCAACTTTAATACGGGAATATCTTTGCCTTTTCAGAAAAAATCAGATGGAACGGAAAAAAAGGAAGAAGAAAAGAAAGATGTTGACGGATATAGTTATTTTGATGTTCCCTGGAGTTTATCGATCAGCTATAGCTTCGGATATTCAAAACCACAGTTTGATGGTAAATTTACACAAAACCTGAATCTTAACGGGAGTATTACCCTTACCCCAAAATGGGCCCTGAGCTTTACCACTTCCTATGACTTTGATGCAAAGAAAATATCACAGATGAATGCCAGCATACAACGTGATTTGCATTGCTGGACCATGAGTATCGACTTTGCCCCGTTTGGCCCGGCCAAGTATTTTTTCTTTCAGATCAATGTTAAATCAGCCATACTACAGGATCTGAAGTATGAAAAACGTAAGACACAAACGGATTTTTCAAGGAATCCATGGTAATGTCTCCCCTGAAATGTTGAACGTATTCCGGAATTCAAATTGAAAAAACCTATTAATATCATTACCATGGGATGTTCCAAGAATCTGGTCGATTCGGAACATCTGATGCGGCAACTGGAAGCTTCCGGTTTCGAACCTGTTCATGATGCTCCTTTGGATGCAGCAGAGGTCGTAGTGGTGAATACCTGCGGTTTTATCCATGATGCACGGGAGGAATCGGTAGATATGATCCTTCAATGTGTGGAAGCCAAAAATGAAGGGATGATTGAACATCTGTTCGTCATAGGATGTTTATCTGAACTGTATAAGAAAGACCTGGAAAAAGAAATTCCGGAGGTGGACCGTTATTTCGGGGCGAAAAATATCGAAGAGGTAGTACGGGCGCTTACCGGCAATTACTATCCGGACTTACGTACCCAAAGGGTGATCACTACTCCCCGGCATTATGCCTATCTTAAAATTGGCGAAGGCTGTAACCGGACCTGTGCTTTTTGTTCTATTCCGTATATACGCGGCCCGCACATTTCACGGTCCGTCGAGGATATTCTGGAAGAAGCCCGTTTTCTGGCATCGGAAGGAGTGAAGGAACTACTGGTGATTTCGCAGGATATTACCTATTACGGACAGGACCTGTACCGCCGGCAGATGTTGCCGGAACTGGTAGCCCGTCTGTGTGAGATCGACGAAATAGAATGGGTACGTTTGCATTATACTTATCCGGTTCGTTTCCCGATGGAGGTGGTAGACCTGATGAGGGATGAACGGAAGATCTGCCGTTATATCGACATTCCGGTGCAGCATGCTTCAGACAGGGTGCTGACAATGATGCGCCGTAATATTACTGCTGCGGAGACATCACAATTGATTACTGAGATCAGGAACAGGGTACCCGGTATAGCACTTCGTACCACAATGATTGTCGGCCACCCCGGGGAAACCGATGAAGATTTTGCCCGATTGGTAGACTTCGTGGAACAAACCCGTTTTGAAAGACTGGGAGTATTTACTTATTCGCATGAGGAAAATACCTATGCGGCCAAACATTATAAAGATACCATTCCGGATGCTGTAAAACAGGAGCGGGCCGATCATATCATGGAAATACAAAAGAAGATCTCCGAAGAACTGAACCGGGAAAAGGTCGGGAAAATATACAAGACCCTGATTGATCGTATGGAAGGAGAGTTTTATGTCGGCCGTACCGAATATGATTCTCCGGAAGTAGATATGGAAGTCCTGATCCCAAGAGATTCCCAACCGGCAGAGATCGGCCGGTTCTATCCGGTATTGGTAACGGATGCCGATGAATTCGACCTTTACGGGAAATTTACCGGTCAAAAGGAATAATGAGATGTTCGTAAATCTGTGATTATTTATTGTATTTATCAATTGTTTCTACTCATATACCCGGTTTACCTTAATGGTTAATTTATACAGTTGTTCCTTTGTATCTGCCCTAATCGGACGGAAAAATCAAACAAGTTAAATCTATTTTATTCATCGAACTCAGCTTTGTTCAGGTTCAGTTCATTGAGCCTTATTCTGTTGTTTTTGTTGAAATTACTTGAATTTTTGTTGAAAATATATTATCATTGGGGTTTCATTGCTTTTGGATATTTACATACTTTTAATTAAAGGAGTTATTATGAGAAACATTATATTTATATATTTTTTACTCACTTCTTTTTGTGTGGGTAACCATGCACAAATTACACCCACCCAGAAAAACGAAGAGTTAATCACCATTGATCTTGATAATTTGCCTGAAGCAGATACTTTAAGGTTATCCTCCCTATTCAAACCAGCAAAGACCATCATTCTGGAAACCAATGAAAATTGCCTGATCGGAGGGATCAATGCCATTCAGGCCTTTGATGATTATCTCTTTGTATTGGATATGCAAGGGGCAAACAGCCTGTTTGTTTTTAACCGGGAGGGAAAGTTTATCCGTAAGATCGGTTCCATAGGGAAAGGTCCCGGAGAATATAGTATGGTTATGGATTTTACCATTGACCCCGATAAAAGGGAGTTCTACCTGTTGGATATCAATACCAATAGAATCCATCAATATACCTTGGAGGGAGTATACTTGCGGACCGTAACCTCTTTATGTGATGCACGCATCAAGAGCATCCAGTACCACAACGGTGCCTTGTTTACGGAAGTGAAAAGCTACAGCGGCGCCAATGACTGCATGCTGCAAAAAATGGATCCGGAATACGGGCACTGTGAAGCTTACTACCTCAGCGCTGCACAGTACAACCTGGGATGGAACGAATACTATTTCGTAAATACCCTATCCAGGTTTTATGGGAAAACCGGCCAGTCGCCCAAATTCGTGCAAATGTTTATGGATACCGTTATGACTATCCGCCAGGGAGCGCTTATCCCTTACCTGGCCGTAAAGAGTAAAAACTGGATTAGCGCTAATGACTTGAAAAATGCCATTCAGAAAGATCCTTCTGAATGGCACAGATATTTGTCAATGCGGAAAAATATTTCGTTCAACATACAGAATTATATGGAAAACGAGAAGATCATATTTTTTAGTTATGAAAGAGGGGATAGAAGATCTAATACGATTTTGTATGATAAAATAAGCCATACGGCAATAGACCCCAAGATAATACGTAATGACCTGATGTATGTGGGAAGCGGACTGGATGTGAAATTTCACTTTTACGACAGGGCAGGCGCCTACTACTGTATTACTACAGCAGCACTTGGTTTTTTTATTGAGGAAATTGAGCAAAACAAGTTAAATCCCGACCTGGACAAATACGCACAATTGAAAGAGTTAACAGAGGAATCCAACCCGGTTGTATTTTATTATGAATACAGGGACTAAGGCAGGACTGGTGATTTGGGGAATACTGACAGTAGTATTGCTTTATGCAGCCTTTACCAATAAAACGATTAAATCCGCTAAAGAAGAGCCTGTTACGCACTTGTCGGGTAAATACCACGACTTTGTGGATAGTTATATCATCAACGCTATTGATTTGATTCGTTTTGTATTTTAGGTTCAGCTCGTTGAATCTTTTATGTGATTTTCGTTGAAATTACTTGGATTTTTGTTAAAAAGATATTATCATTGCAATGCTATTGCTTTGAATATTTACACATTATTATTTAAAGGAGGTATTATTAACGGAATTAGAAGAGCTATAAATAACAGTGGAGAGATTGTTAAATTAATTTTTAATTTTATTAAAAATCTTTATTATGAGGAAATTTTTTGGTGTTATGGTTGTAGTTGTTTGCACTATGGCCTTAGGATTGAATCTGCAATATGCGTTCGACGGATATGGAATAAAAACCGGAGCTTTACACAAAATAGTGCTGGCTGATGGTACGGGTACTGGCACTGATGGTACGGGTACTGGTAGTACAGGTGGTACTGGCACTGGTGGTACGGGTACTGGGAGTACTGGAGGTACAGATACTGGTTCTGCTTCTCATACATATATACCTGGTGAAACCCGCTGTCAGACTAATAAAACAACAACAAGCCATGACGAAAATGGAGTCAATAAGTGGACTTCAGTAGTCAAAGTGTGCGCTAAGGGCAATGAACTCAGTTGTGAATTTGGTACAGTTTTGACATATACTGATGAAAATGGTTTTCTTCGCAGCGAAGGGAGTTTTTGGCCTAAATCCTGCGACTAACTGATGTTAATTAATTTTTGATGGTGTCAAAAGTTGATGTTTATATCAACGGTCTCATTGTTAGGTGTTTTGATGCAATATGGTGGCCATTTAAGCGATTGCCAAGCAGACTTTTGATACCATCTCATAAAAACGATTACAAAATGAGAAACATTGTATTTATATATTTTTTATTGGTCTCTTCCTGTGTAAACAATCATGCACAGATTACGTCCACTCAGAAAAACGAAGAGTTGATTACCATTGACCTTGACGCTATATCTGAAGGAGACTCTTTAAAACTTTCATCGGTATTCAAGCCGGTAGAAACCATCATCCTGGAAACCAACGAAAATTGCCTGATCGGAGAGATCAATGCCATTCAAGCCTTTGACGACTATCTTTTTATACTGGATATGCACCAGGCTAAAGGCTTGTTTGTTTTTAACCGGGAGGGAAAATTTATCCGCAGAATAGGCTCTATCGGGAAAGGTCCCGGAGAATATACCTTTCCACGCGATTTTACCATTGACCCTGATAAAAAAGAGATCTACCTGTTGGATTTCAATACCAATAGCATTCATCTATATACCTTGGAAGGAGTGTACCAGCGAACCATCACTTCCTTGTGCGATGCACGCATCAAGAGCATCCAATACCACAATGGAGCATTGTTTACGGAAGTAAAGAATAATAGTACCGCCAATGACTGCATGATGCAAAAAATAGATCCGGAATACGGGCAGTGCGAGGCGAGCTATCTCAGCGCTGCACAGTACAATCTGGGATGGAACGAATTTTCTACCTTCAATTCCATATCCGGGTTTTATGGAAAAACCGGGCAGTCGCCCAGATTCATGCAACTGTTTATGGATACCGTTATGGCTGTCCGTCAGGGAACGCTTATCCCCTATCTGGCTGTACATAGTAAAAAGTGGGCCGGCGCCGATGATCTGAAAAAGGTGGGCCGGGAAGACGATATTTCCGAATTATCAGGATTTGATGTTTCGTTTAGCATAGAGAATTATATGGAAAACGAGAAGATCATACTTTTTACTTATAGGAAGGGGAATAATAGAACCCGTACGGTTTTGTATGATAAAAAAAACCATGCGGCAGCAGTACCCAAGGTGAAGGTTAATGATCTGATGTATGTGAAAAGTGGGTTGGATATGAAATTTCATTTTTATGACAAGGCAGGCGTTTACTACCATATCAGTGGATTTGCGCTTGATTATTTTATTGGCGAAATTAAAAAAAACAAGGTAAAACCTGATCTGGACAAATACGCGCAACTGAAAGAGTTAACAGAGGAATCCAACCCTGTTGTATTTTATTATGAATACAGGGACTAAGGCAGGACTGGTGATCTGGGGAATACTGACGGTAGTATTACTCTATGCAGCCTTTACCAATAAAACGGTTAAAGTCGCTAAAGAAGATCCTGTTACTGATTTTTTAAAGGATCAGTTCGTTTTTACGGCAGATGTGGTCAGCAGTTATTATTCGGACAGGGATAGTTTGTCTTTTCCGGAAGAACAGCTCCCTGTCCTGATATATCGCTATACAGAGAAGGCGTGTGGCAGTTGTATTTTTGAAGAATTGAATGAGTTGTACCAGTTTAAAGAAAGCATGGACACTATGAAGCTTAATATTCTCATTCTCCCCACCTTTCCGGACAATAGAAATAACCGGATAAAACTAGCCAATGACCTGGCCAATTTTATATACATCAACATACCTGCCCATATTTTAGATGTTCCGAAGCAAAGAATGGGTGATGAGGAAAAAAGGTATTTTGCAGTAATTGATAAAAACAGGGACATGAAAATGGTTTTTTTCCCACAGATCACCAAATTACACATCACCCGCCAGTATTTAAAAGAAGTAGGAAATCAGTTCACTTCATTACAGCAGTAATATGCCGAATCGTAAGTCCTGGGTAATCTGTTCGTTACTTGCCATTGCATGTTTTTTAATTTATTATCCGATATTCAGCCATACTTTTCTAAGGGGATGGGATGATGGCTGGATGGTGCTCAACCGGTATACCGAACATGGGTTTACAGTTGAGAATATTAAAGCCATTTTTACACAATCACATGGCGGCCAATACGCTCCTTTTAATCAATTGCTTTATACCACCATACGCATGCTTTTTGGGTATAATCCATCGGTTTACCATCTTTCAAATTTGTTGTGGCACATCGCTAACGCTTGTATTGTATTTCTATTGATAAAAAATACACTGGTATACAGTCGCCGGGCGGAAACGACTACGGCGCATTATGTCGCACTTTTTGCCTCCCTGCTTTTTGCCGTACATCCTCTGCAAGTAGAATCCGTAGCATGGATCAGTGCCTCAAAAACATTACTCTATTCCTTTTTTACTCTTCTGGCGCTTCTTGCTTATATCCGGTATGTACATACCCTTAAGGCTATTTGGTATGTTGTTTCTTTCATACTGTTCTTATTTTCATGTGGATGCAAAGAACAGGCAGTAGTTTTTCCGGTATGTTTGTTCCTGTTCGACTGGATCATGCATCGTGATCTGAAAAAGGTCGAATATTGGTTGGAAAAAATACCTTTCTTTTTACTTGCGCTGATCATTGGTTTATATACTTTATCATTACAGAACCCCGAATATGTTGAAAAATGGGCTGGATATTCATTCTGGCAACGTATCATTTTTGCCAGTTATGCCATAGTGGAATATCTTACCAAACTTGTGGTTCCCGTTAAGTTAATGTATCTCTATCCCTTTCCGGTAGCTCCGGGTGGCGATATACCCATACGCTTCTTTATCTACCCGGTAATTATTCTTCTACTGGGGGTATGTTTGTATGTTTACCGTAAACAATGGCCTCTGATAGCCGGTGTGTTGTTTTTTGGGATCAATATATTCCTTACGGTACACATCGTACCTATGTCACGCTATGCTATTGTTGCGGATCGCTATGTATACCTTTCTTCGGTAGGCATCTTTTTTATTATGGCCTGGTATGTCTGGCATTATGTTCGTACCCTAACGAAGAAATATAAAATCTGGTGTGGTATAGCAGTATTCTTCTATCTGGTTTATCTGGGAGGATATGCTCATGTGCGTACTAAAGTATGGTACAACGACGATACATTGAAACAGGAATTGCGTGATCTTTTGGAGCAGCGCAATCGTATGGAAAATATCCCTACTTCCGGCGAAACGTCAGGATCTGAATCATGAATACAGAAAAATTAATCACTATTGTTATTCCCTGTTATAACGAAGCGAATAACATCTGCCTGATGGTGAGTGAGCTGGAAAAGGTTTTTTCTGACCTGCCCTATCGTTGGGAAATGCTTTTTGTTGATGACGGCAGTACGGACAGTACATTGAAAACACTTACAGAAATTTTTCCCCGGACCTCAAATCTTCGGTATATTTCCTTCTCAAGGAATTTTGGTAAGGAAGCTGCATTAAAAGCGGGTTACGACCATGCCAGAGGAGATGCGGTCATCAGTCTGGATGCCGATCTGCAGCATCCTCCATCCATCATTCCAGAAATGATCAGGCTATGGGAAGAGGGTTATGAAGTAGTATGCACTCAGCGTGCTGAAGATCATTCGTTGCCCTGGATGAAACGGGCAACTTCAAAGCTTTTTTACCAATTGCTGAATAAGCTTTGCAGCATCAATCTTCGTTATGGAGTATCAGATTTTAGATTATTGAATCGCAATGTGGTCGACATTATTAAGATGCTACCCGAAAAAGACTTGTTTTTTAGTGGAATAGTAAAGTGGACAGGATTCAGGCAAGCCAGTGTTGATTACTATCCCAACAAACGACTACACGGAATTTCCAGATATAATTTATCAAAATTACTTATCCTGGCTATAGATAGTATTGTCTCATTCAGTATCCGGCCCCTGTATTACATGGTCTTTCTCGGTTTGATATTCTCCTGCTTGTCTTTATCATATATCCCATATCTAATATATTGCCTGCTGTTTAGCCACTCTCTTTCTACTTGGTTTTCCATACTCGCTGCGGTATTTTTGTTCGGAGGCCTTCACCTTTCCATTACCGGACTGGTAGGTATTTATGCGGGAAAATCATATGAACAAGCCAAACAGAGGCCACAATATATTATCGCTCATACTCGTTTTGAATGATGACACTTCGGGTTACTCCTATTTTAACATATCTATCTCTATTTCTGATCCTCTTGTTAGGTGTGATACTGATGCGTATATTTTTCATTGACACATGTCAGGTCACTACAGAAAGCATGGAGCGTACCATATATGCGGGTGATCATATCGTGGTGAACAAAATCAACCTAAATGTAATCAATCGTAATGATCTGATTGTGTTCAATCATCCCGACGGGGGAGGGACTCAATTGGTTAAACGCTGTGTCGGCCTGCCGGGCGATACAGTGCAGATAATTGAAGGTGTGGTACATATTAATGCTCATGTTATCAAAACACCTGCCTCGGTGATACCATGTCTCGACTATTCCGTAAACTTTCCTCATCGCGCTCTTGAATGGAGTGTGAATAATTTTGGGCCTGTTGTTACTCCAGAAAACGGCGCTGTTATAACCATTGATTCGGTCAGCCGATCGCTGTATCGTTACCTGTTCAGGATTGAAGAAGACGCAGCCATACATACAGGTGAAAGGTACATATTCCGTACTGATGGTTATTTTGTACTGGGTGATCATCGGGGTAATTCGCTTGATAGCCACCACTGGGGTTTTGTGTCTGCTGACCTGGTGATAGGAAAAGTTGTATTGGTGTGTTTTTCGCGTGTCTCGTATAGAAAAAAGATGCGTTGGAAACGGATTGGAAGAAAATTAGATGAATAGTTTTTGGACAAAGATTACGGATGATTCCTACTCAATTTCGATGATAGGTGTTTCTTCTTCTGTCTTGTTAGGTTCGTTGACCGGAGAAGTGTTGATGATAGGAGCATCCGTTTCAGAACTGTTATCCGGGGTGTCCTTTTGCATCTGAGCCAGGAATTGTTTTATTTTATCTTCGGATGCTATTGTATAGGTAAATCCGGGACGTCGCTCGTCCGATTTGCGTTGCTTTTCAGACATGCCCATCAACCTGGAATTAAAACTGCGGTCGGATGATATTATCTGCATCAATTCCCTGGTATATCCGAAATAGAACCAATCATTACCCATTTTTAAATAAATGTCCAGCATATCTCCGCCGCCCGGACGTTTGGATATTTCTACCAATCCGTCGACAAGACGGTTGACCTGGTGTCCGAACAGGTTCCCGATCCCTATTTTTCCAACGGAACGATAGGAACGCCGGTTTTGATTCCATTGAAGGTTCAATTGTGTGAATAGCAGGGTATGCTTTAATTCATCGGGAAAGTTCCTTACTTTTCCCAGGGCAGCTTCTTTCCGGAAATTATTTGTCCGGTCGGTGCCCAGCCATTCGTTCATTCCGCGTATGTACCGGACCCGGTTGAGATCAACGCCACTAAGCCCGGGAAAGCTATCTATTTTACTGGCTATCATAGAGGCCAGCCCGTCATCGAAAAAGAAATCAACGGCCAGCAGGATGTCCAGAAATGTTTCTTTGGTGTACATATGATGTGATACACGTCCCACAGCATCGGTTTTTATCCTGCCTAAATTAACACCCAGCGAAATACGTCCTTCTCCGCTAAGTATACAAACATCCCGGTTAAATGCCAACATATTTCCTGTTGCGGTATCCCGGTTGTTCAGTTTTTCTTCTGTGGCTATAAAATAGATCATGGAGTCTTTGTCGTATGACAACTGTCCATGGGCCTGGATCAAAGGCTGGTCGGAATAGGATTTCCGTTTTGAGAAGAATGCCGGGTAGATATGCGCCGAATCAGTTGTCAGGAACAACCCATTGTATATTTTGGCATTTTGCCGGTTTACCGGGGCTTCTCCTACTTCAATTTTCACGTCATTAGGGTTGACCACCGATCTGAATTTAAACCATTCAGGGTTCATCGCTTCACATTCCTGTACGATTTGTGCAGCTCCGTCGAACTCCGGAAATTCGTTCTCGGAAAGGAGGGACATCCTTCCCTGGTAATGATAATAAGGACTGATCATGAATCCATCCTCCTCTCCAAGGCTGGCATTGGCTACCGTTAATCCTGATTTTCCCGGGGAAACATTCAAAATGTCTACTTCGGTAATTTTACCGGTCTCATCGATATAGTCATATTTCCCGGAACCGGTAAAATTTTTTCTTCCGGTGATATTGATGCTGGCAGAATGAACAGTATGTTGTTTCAATGAATCATTGAATACAATCCGGGTATTTCCTCCCAGCTCCAGTAATCCATTGGACTCTACGCTTAATTTTCCCTGGTCCGGAAAGATCAGGGCATTGGCCGATTGTACCAGTTTGACTCCTTCGGCTTTAATCCGCCCTGCCATATAATCAAAATTGGCTGATTCTGCGACAAAATTAAGGGAATCCGCACCGGGGATAGTGGAATAATAACGTATGCCTTTGCCTTCTCCCGGGGTCTTATATTTGAAATCGACCGCCTCTTTGAGAGGTGTGGTAAGGGTATCGGCCCCTATACGTATATTGGCGCTATCCATGTGCCAGGTAAAGTCGTCAATGTATGCTTCGAATTTATTGGCAGGGAAACGGACAAGTGCATAATCGTTCACGGATAGGAACTGTCCCTTGTGTGAAGCAAAATCGATGACCGAGCGGACAGAATCTACGGTGACTATCTGGTAAGGAGCATCAGTTGTTGTCCGTAACCGGAACAATGATGTATCAGCAGTGAAGGATTCAGAACGAAATACAGTACTATCCGAGCGGATATCTGCAATTCCCATGTCTATCCTTCCGCCACCGGATAGACCATTGGATGTGAGCACCAGGTTCCCGTCGAATTTCGTATCCTCATACATATCAAATACTTTTTCAGATTTATATATGTACATCCTGTCGTTTTGCGGTTCCCAATGTATTTTATTATTGTTTGACCGTACTTCCGGAAATTCCGTCCCTTCGATTTGTTTCTTAATGGTGAATTCCTTTGCCTTCGGAACGTTCAGCGAGTCCGGGTATATATGAATGTCATCTGCATGAATGGATGCTGTGAGATAGTCCAGTACGCCACTTGCTTCCAATCCTTTGCTGCTTAATTTGATCTGGGCGGATAGTTTGGCATCTCCATAGGCAGATATAGCCGAATCGCCCGTTTCGAGTATAAAACCAAGTGAATAGTCCGGTTGGACGGATAATACCTGGCGCATGTCATCAAAAATATCAGCCGATGCAAAACGTCCGGATAACTGTAACTGTTCTTTGCTGAAATTATCAATACTGTCCATAACAAAAGGATCAACTTCAAAATAAAATTGATCATTACCATAAGCACCTTGTTTGATATCAGAAGAACCATAATATACAAAAGATGAACTATCGCTGTTTAATATCGGGTATTCCTTCAGGCTGAACCTTCCTGATTTATTGTCCGGCTGATCGATCCGGATATCTCCGGTCAATTTCTGCAACATATTTTTTACCTTTTTTAAAACCGGCTTTCCGAATGCGTCTTTTTCTTCCGACGGGACATAAAAAATCAATGAATCAACACGATGCAGGCTGATCCTGAAAGTGTCGTAATCAAAATGCAGTGAATCACCATATAGCTCAATCTGTCCAGCATCAATACGTCCGTTAATATCAATGGACCTGTTCTTTCTTAAGGTTAATTTTTGTTCATTGGGGGTAATGATCACTTTTTGCGAGTCGCTTACCATAAAATGCTCTACACCGTATATGTTCAGGTCATAATTACTGACATCCATGGTGGCGTTTTTCATGGGGGCATTTACAATAGAACGAAGGTCGATCACGTCAAAGTCGGTCAATTTTGCAGCAGCATGTAGAAATGTATATAATCTCGGTTGTACAGTGATCCATTCACTGTCACTGTCATAAACGACAAACCCCAGCTTAGCGAGTTCAATGATCTGGCTGCGGGTATTTGCCAGCGATTTACTGATGTAGCTGGCATATACATCTAATGGGAAATGATCCGTACCGTAGGATTGTGCGGCTTTCCTCAGGGAAACCAAAGGATGTGTCGTATCAAAATACTGCATCCGCTCAAAATAGTCCTGGTTATAATAGTTTTGGGAGCGGAATTCGGCACGCCCCATGGAAGAGCCACGTGTCATTGAAAGATTCATCAATGGCTCATCGGTCCTCCAGATCAGCTGCTCAAAATTCATATCCACCTTGTGGTATGAATTATTGTATGGGGCTTTTGAAGAAGCAGCATCCGAACGGATAAAGCTGACTTCTTTGTCCTGAACCAGGTATACAAAAGACAGGTTGGCATGAAAAACAGAGTCCTCTTTCAGGTAAATATTGAGCGATGTGTTCCGGGCATTGATGCGGTCGTTTCTGAAAAAGAAACTTTTGGAATGTAAATGTAATTAAAGGCTGTC